>JALSIO010000251.1 GCA_026989995.1 Myxococcales bacterium | reverse complement strand
CGGAGTTCCCGGCCCGGCGCAGGACGGCCAGCGACCGGTCGTAGCGCCCCGCCTTCCGGACCCGCCGCTGGAGGCGTTCGACGGTCTCCAGGTTGTGGTTCAGGACGTCGGGCGAGGCGTCGAGCACGGTGGAAAGGGCGGCCTCGTCGCCGCGGTAGTCCGGGATCAGCACCTCGATGCCCGTGCCCGGGCAGCGGGCGCGAACCGCGCGGACCGTGGCGGCCATCTGGCCGGCGCCGCCGTCCGCGAGGTCGTCGCGAGCCACCGCCGTGATCACCGCGAAGCCGAGCCCGAGCCGCGCCACGGCCTCCGCCACCCGACCCGGCTCCTCCGGGTCGAGGGGGCCGGGACGTCCGGTGGCGACGTCACAAAAACCGCAGGCCCGGGTGCAGAGGTTGCCGCCGATCATGAAGGTGGCCGTGCCGTGGCTCCAGCACTCGCCGAGATTCGGGCAGGCAGCGGAGAAGCACACCGTGTGGAGGCCGCCGGCGCGCACGATCTCGCGCACGCGCGCCGCCTCCCCCGAAGCCGGCACCCGCACGCGCAGCCAGGTCGGCCGAGGGGTGGCCACCCGAACCGGGGTGCGCTCGGCCCGCGCCCGCGCCTCGACCTCGCGCCTCACGACCACCACCTCCGGAAGGCCCGGGCCACCCGGTCGGCCACCTCCTCGAAGAGCGCCGCCGGCCTCTGCCCGCCGGGCGGAAGCTCGCGCTCGAGGGAGGTCATGACCACATCCCGCAACCCGCAGGGAATGATGACGCCGAACTCCGCCGGATCGAGGGTGACGTTCAGGGCGAAGCCGTGGCTCGTCACGAAGCGCCGGAGGCCGAGGCCGATCGAGGCGAGCTTCCGGGGCGGGTCGGAGCCCGCCACGAAGACCCCGGTCCTGCCGGGGATCCGGGAAGCCGAGACCCCGAAGGACTCCACCGTCGCCGCGAGGCAGGATTCGAGCCCCCGCAGCAGCCGGCCGACATCGGCGCGCCCGCGGGCGGCGAGGTCGACCACGAGGTAGCCCACGAGCTGCCCCGGCCCGTGGTAGGTGGCATCGCCCCCCCGGGCGACCTCGAAGAGCTCGATCCCGCGGCGGGCGAGCTCCGCGGGCGGAACCCGGAGGCTGTCGGGCCGGGTGTTGCGCCCGAGCGTCACCACGGGCGGGTGTTCCAGCAGGAAGAGCCGGTCCGGGGCGCGCCCGGCGGCGCGGGCCTCCACCGCCGCCGCCATCCGCTCGAGTGCGCGGGCGTAGGGAACCCGCCCCCAGCGCTCCACCCGGAGGCCGGGGCCCTCGGGCACCCGGCGGCTGGCGACGGCCGGCTCAGAGATCGAAGTCCGCCTCCTCGAGGATCCGGCGCACGGTGTAGAGGAAGGCGTTGGCCGGAGCCCCGTCGACCGCCCGGTGGTCGTAGGAGAGCGCGAGGTGCATGATGGGGCGGATCACGATCGCGTCCGCACCGTCCACGGTCCGCACCACCGGGCGCTTCACGATCTCTCCCATGCGCAGGATCCCCACCTGGGGCTGGTTGATGATGGCAAAGCCGTAGAGATTCCCGCGGCGACCGGGATTGGAGACCGTGAAGGTACCTCCCCGGAGCTCGTCCGGCGAGAGCTTCTTGCTCCGGGCGCGGGAGGAGAGGTCCTCCACCGCCGCGGCCAGGCCGGTGAGCGAGAGCCGGTCCGCATCCCGGATCACCGGGACCACGAGGCCCTTCTCCGTCTCCGTGGCGATCCCGATGTGGATCGCTGCCTTCTCGACGATGTTGTCTCCCACCACCGAGGCGTTCAGCCGCGGGTACTCGCGGAGCGCCCGAACCGTGGCGAAGACCACGAAAGGCAGGTAGGTGAGCTTGAACCCGTGACGCTCCTCGAAGCTCCGCTTGTGCCGCTCGCGAAGGGCCACCACGCCGCCGAGGTCCACCTCGGCGACGGTCCCCACGTGGGGGCTCACCCGCCTGGAGTAGACCATGTGCTCGGCCACGAGCTTCCGGAGGGGGCTCATGGGGATCACCCGGTCACCGGGCTGCAGCTCGTACACCGCGTAGGGCGGCACCCGGGCGGGCGCCTCGAGGGCTGCGGGGGCAGCGGCGGCCCCCCGGGCGGAGGGAGGCGGAGGCTCGGTCCGGGCGACCGGGGCCTCCGCCGGAGGGGCGGCGGACCGCTCGGCGGCACGCTCCACGTCGGCCCGGGTGATGCGCCCTCCCGGCCCGGTGGGCTCCGCCCGCTCGAGGGGGACGCCGCTCTGCCCGGCCACGCGCCGGGCGAGGGGCGTGGGCCGGGGTGCCCGGGCCTCCGGCACGGCCGGCTCCGGAGCGGCGGCAGCCCCCTCGCCCTCGCCCGCCGCCTGGCGGGCGGGCGCGGCCGGGGCCACGGCCCCTCCGGCGTCGACCGGTTCCGTCTCGATCTCGCCGAGGACCGCTCCGACCTCGACCACCTCGCCCTCGGAGGCCCGGATCGACGCCACCACGCCGGCCGCGGGCGCGGGGATCTCGGCGTCGACCTTGTCCGTGGTCACCTCCACCACGGGCTGGTCGCGCTCCACCCGATCGCCCTCCTTGACGAGCCAGCGGGCGACCGTTCCCTCGACGACGCTCTCTCCGAGCGCGGGAAGCTCGATGGCGACGCGCATGACCCCCTCCCTCGGCCTGAAGCCTCCACCCGGGGCGAACTGCCGGCCCCCCGGCCGGCGGAGTGCTCCAGCGCCTGCATCGGACCGGCGGGGCCCGGGCTTTATCGGGGCCGGCTCGCCCCGCCCCTACGGCACGGGTCGGGTGACCACGTCCTGCTCGAGCTCCGCCGTCTCCCGGTGGCGACCGCGCTCGGAGACCCGCTCGGCCTGCACCCGCGCCTGGAGCTTGATCAGGCCGTCAAGGACGGCCTCGGGCCTCGGCGGACACCCGGGGATGTAGACATCGACGGGAACGATGGTGTCGATCCCCTGCACCGTCGCGTAGTTGTTGTAGGGACCGCCGGAGCACGTGCAGGCGCCGAAGGCGATCACCCACTTCGGCTCCGCGAGCTGGTCGTAGACCTTCTTCAGGATGGGAGCCTGCCGGTGGGTGATGGTGCCCACCACCATCAGGAGGTCGGACTGCCGCGGCGAAAAGCGCGGCAGCGCGCAGCCGAAGCGGTCGAGGTCGTAGCGCGGCCCGGCGACGGACATGAACTCCATCCCGCAGCAGGCCGTCACGAAGGGGTAGAGGAACATGGAGTACTTCCGGCCCCAGTTGAGCACGGTGTCGACCCGAGTGGTCAGGAAGGAGTCCGCGCCCTGGCGGAAGGAGGAGAGCTGGCGCTCCACGCGTTCGCGCTGCACGACCGCGGGGTTGCGCACGACCTCGAAGTGACCGTCGGACGGCAGCTCGGCCATGGATTCCTCCCCTGCGGTGCGGCGCCGGTTCGGGTGCCGCGTCACGGCGCGCCTCCCGCGCCGTGTGGTGCGAAGCGGCGTGCCGTGCCCGCCGCCCGGTGGGCCGAGCCGGGTCGGAACCCACCCGCTCTCGACCCCTGCCCCCGACTCCCGCACCGGGCTCTTCGGCTCCGGGCTCCTGCTCTGCGGCGCCCGGTTCGAAGGCCGCGTCGGCCCCGCCGACCCGGATGGCAGCCACCGCGACGCGGAGACCGCGAGTTCGGCGGCGCCCTCCCAGGTGCCGGGGCAGGATAGCGGTTCTGATATCGTTGGGGACGATGGAACCGCAGCCGGTGCACCGGCCCGCGCCCCGACCGGCGCCAGCGTGAGCGGCGCTTCGCCCGCCCCCGACCCCGCGGGCCTCCCCTCCGGCCCGCCCCCGGCCCACGCCGGCACCCGCACCCGGTCGGGCGACGACCGCGGAGCCGGCGTCCTCCTGGCTTGGGGCGTCCACCTCTTCACCGCGTCGGGGGCGGTCGTCGCCGTCGCGGCCCTCCTCGCCCTGGCCGAGGGGGCGGCCACCCGGGCGGGCCTGTTCATGATGCTCGCCCTCGCCATCGACT
>JALSIO010000250.1 GCA_026989995.1 Myxococcales bacterium | reverse complement strand
CGCCGGGTCGAGCGGCGCTCCGGCAGCGAAGCCCCCCGCCTGAGGCGAGCCGCCTAGCGCGAGCGGCGCCCCTTCCGGGCGCCGCCGCGCCGCCGCGGACCGGCCCCTGCCGGGCGCGCGGGGCGCGCCGGCCGGGGGACCTCCCCGCCCGCGGGTGCAGCCGCGACGGCCGCCGCTCCACGGCGCTCGAGGTAGAGCAGCACCGGCGCAGCCACGTAGATCGACGAGTAGGTCCCGACCACGATGCCCACGGTCATCGCGATCGCGAAGGGCCGGATCACCTCGCCCCCGAGCAGAAGCAGCGCCAGCACCGCCAGCATGGTCGTGCCGGAGGTCAGAAAGGTCCGCGAAAGGGTCTGGTTGATGCTCCGGTTGATGACCTCCGGGAGCTCTGCCCGGGTGTGGAGGGCGAGGTTCTCCCGGATCCGGTCGTAGACGATGATGGTGTCGTTCAGGCTGTAGCCGATGATCGCGAGCAGCGCCGCGAGGACCCGGAGGTCGAATTCCATGCCCGCGATCACGAAGAAGCCGGCAGTCAGGATGACGTCGTGCAGGATCGCGACGATGGCCCCGGGCGCGAAGCGGGCCGTGAAGCGGAAGGCGACGTAGATCAGGATCAGCACGGAGGCGATGGTGAGTGCCATCAGCCCGTCTCGGCGGAGCTCGGCGCCCACCCGTGGACCCACGAAGTCCACCCGGAGGATCTCGACCGGCCCCACGGCCTTCTCGAAGGTTGCGGTGAGCTGGTCGACGATCTCGCCCTTCGCCCCGCCCGCCCGGCCGGCGAAGCGGATCAGGAATTCCCGCTTCTCCGGCTCGCCGTAGCGGACCACCGAGGGATCCTCGACACCGGCAGCGGTCACCAGGGCGCGGAGCTCCCCCTCGTCGTGCCCGCCGAGGGGCTCGGTGAAGCGCACCAGGATCTCGGTGCCGCCCGCGAAATCGATGCCCATGCGCAGGCCGCGCAGCGGGATCGCCGCCAGCACCGCGACCACCAGCAGCAGGGAGAGCACGATGAAGTACCGGGACTTTCCGACGAAGTCGTACCGCGTCCCGGCCGGAATGATCTCCATGGTGGCCTCCTCAGATGGAGAGCGCCGCCACGCGCCGATCGCCGGGGTAGATGGCGAGGAGCAGGCGGGTCAGGACGAGGGCGCTGAAGACGCTGGTGACGATGCCGATGGAGAGCGTGACGGCGAAGCCCTTGATCGGACCCGTCCCGTACTCGAAGAGCACGATCGCGGTGATCAGGGTGGTGATGTTCGCGTCGAGGATGGTCCAGAGGGCCTTGGAGAAGCCCGTCTGGACGGCGGCCCGCGGGAGCCTGCCCTCCCGCAGCTCCTCCCGGATCCGCTCGAAGATGATCACGTTGCCGTCGATGGCCATGCCCACGGTGAGCACGAGGCCCGCGATGCCCGGGAGCGTCAGGGTCGCCCGGGCCAGCGACATCACCCCGATGATCATGAGGAGGTTGCAGACCAGCCCCAGGCTCGCGTAGACCCCACACAGCCGGTAGTACAGGCAGGAGAAGGCCACCACCAGCACGAGGCCCGTGGCGGCGGCCCGGATGCCGGCCCGGATCGAGTCGGCACCGAGCGCGGGGCCCACGGTCCGCTCCTCCTCGATCTCGACCGGGACCGAGAGGGATCCGGCGCGGAGCACGATGGCGAGGTCCGCTGCCTGCTCCGAGGTGAAGCGCCCGGTGATCTGCCCCTGGGAGGCGATCCGGCTCTGGATCACGGGGGCGCTGCGCACGGTGCCGTCGAGGATGATCGCGAGCGGCTTGCCGATGTTCTTCTCGGTCAGCTCGGCGAAGATCCTGGCGCCGTCCGGGTTCCAGCGGAAGTTCACGATCCACCGCCCCTGGGCGTCGGTCCCCACCCGCGCGTCCGCCAGGTACTCCCCGGTGATCGCCGGTGTCTCGCTCACCAGGTAGGCGGCGATCACCCGACCGGTCTCCGGGTCCACCTCGTGGACGATCTCCTTGCCCTCGGGCACCTCCTCGAGACCGAGCTGGGCGAGGAGGAGCTCGTCGGTCGGAGCCTGGGCCTCGACGATCTTGAACTCGAGCACGCCCGTGGTCTCGAGGAGCGCGCGCAGCCGCTGGCGGTCCATGTGGCCGCCGGGAACCTGGACCAGGATGCGGTCCGCCCCCTGGCGGGTCACCACCGAGTCCGGGATGCCCTTGATCGGGTCGTCGATCCGGCGCCGAAGCACTTCGAGCACCTGGGCCATCCCCTGTTCGCGCACCTCCCGCCGCCGCGACGCGCCGAGCTCGAGCACCAGGCGCCCCTTTCCCGACTCGACGACCTCGAGGACCCCGGTCTCCCCGGCGAGCTCCCGGGCCCGTCGGAGCGCCTCCTCGCCGGGAGCCTCCACCACCAGGCGCTCCCCCTCGAGGGCCACGCGGCCGACCTCGGCACCGGCCTCGTCGAGGCGCTCGGCGAGGCGGTCCCGGAGGAAGGAGAGCTCGTGGTGGATGGCCTCCTCCAGTCGGACTCCCAGCACCCAGTGGATGCCGCCGCGCAGGTCGAGGCCGAGGCGGATGCCCTCGTCGGGCAGGTACCAGGCCCGCGCGCGCTGCTCCTCGGGGACGAAGTTCGCGATCGCGACGTAGGACAGGATCAGGACCGTGCCGAACACCCACGCCGCCCGGAAGCGAAGCCGACCGCTCACGAGCCCTCCTCCGCCTTCTCCACCCGTTCGATGGCCTTCCGGTCCACCTTCACACGCACGGGACCCGATTTCGTGGTGCCCACCTCGACGGTGAGCACCTCGTCGGTGCAGCCGGTCACCACCCCGTGGAGGCCCCCGGTGGTCACGACCCGGTCGCCGCGCTGGACGCCGCGCTGCATCTGCTCGTGCTCCCGCTGCTTCTTCTGCTGGGGTCGGATGAGCAGGAAGTAGAAGACCAGGAAGATCAGCAGGAAGGGGAAGAGCATCTCGAAGAGGCTCCCCCCCGGCGCCGCCTGGAGCGGAACGCCGATCCCGGGGGTGGGGCTCACGGGCTTCCCTCCGCGGCCACCTGGGCCGAGCCGAGGCGTTCGAGCGTGGTTCGGGGGTAGAAGGCGCGGAGGATGGCCCGGTAGTCGGCTCCCCGCGCCGCCATGGCCCGCGCTCCCCACTGGCTCATTCCGACGCCATGGCCCGCGCCGGCTCCTTCGATCACGAAGCGATCGCCCTCGCCGCGCACCTCGAAGCGCGTGCTTCGCACCCGCGAGCTGCCGAGTGCCCGGCGCAGCGCCCGTGCGCTGAGACGCGCCTCCCCCCGCGCGCCGCGAACGCGGAGCGAGGCCGCGCGACCGCTGCGGGACCGCCGCTCCACCCGGAGCTCCGTGGGCCGCCCCACCTCGATCCCGAGCTCGGCGAGCGCCTCCCGGAGCTCCTCCGCCGAGAGCTCCTCCCTCCAGCGGCTGGCCGGCGAGGGCTCCTCGCCCGCCACCTCGCGGCTGACCAGGTACGGGAGCGCCTCGCCCCAGACCTCCTCGGAACTGGCCGTGCGGCCGCCCGACGCCGAGTGGTAGACGGCGAGGATGGGCTCGCCCCCGAAGGCGAGGTACTCGCCCCGGGTCGCCTCGACGGCCTCCCACGCGCGCGGCATCTCCGCCGAGATCCCGCCGTAGACCTGGCTCCGGGCGTCGGCCGTGACGTCGAAGTGCCGATCCCGGTGGCGCTGCATCTCGTGGAGGGCGTAGGTCCGGGCCACCACCGCCTGGGCCCGCAGCACGGCGTCCTCCCAGGCCGGGTACACCTCGCGCATCAGCGTTCCCGCCACGTACGACTCGAGGTCCACGCGGTTGATCACGTCGAGCCCATCGCTCCCCGGACGCACCTCCAGCGTGCCCCGGTACCAGAGGTCCCCCACCCGAACCGGCCCCGGACCCAGCCGGAGCGACTCGACCCGACCGCGGCCCGGCACGAGCACCGCGCCACCGGCCACCCGCACCTCGAAGGGGGGCGTCC
>JALSIO010000249.1 GCA_026989995.1 Myxococcales bacterium | reverse complement strand
TCGACCCGGAGACCGGCCGCTACAACGAGCCCTTCCTCGCCCCGGGACTGCGCCTGGTTGCCGGCTACCGGCGCATGCAGGGCGTGGTGACGCGCCCGGAGGAGACCCGCGGCGTGGAGGAGCTGCTCGCCGACCCTGGCGCCAGGATGGTCAACCGGAATCGCGGCAGCGGGACCCGCGTGCTCCTCGACCGCCTGCTGGGCGATCGGCGCCCGCCCGGCCACGCCTACCAGCCCCGCACCCACTACGCCGTGGCGGCCGCCGTGGCCCAGGGGCGCGCGGACTGGGGGGTCACCACCGAGAACGTGGCCCGGGAGGCGGGGCTCCGATTCCTCCCGCTGGCGGAGGAGCACTACGACTTCGCGGTCCCGGAGGACCGCTGGTCGCTTCCGGCGGTGGAGGCGCTGCGGGAGCTCCTGCATCCGCGAAGCGAGGTCGCCGCGGAGCTCCGCAGCCTCGGCTTCCGCCTCGCGGGGGACAAGGGGCCGCCCGGGTCCTAGCCTCGGCCGAGGAGGGGGCGGCCCGGTGGCGTGGGCGCGCCCCTCCCTTCGGGATCGCACGGCATTTCGGGGGGGCCATGCGCCTCGCACTGCTCCTGGCCGCACTCGCCGCCACCCTCGTCCTCGCGGCGGCGGAGCTCCGCTCGCAGGGCGAGGTGATCACCCTCATCACCGAGGACCGCTACGGCGTCCACCGGGACACGGACCTCTGGCTGGTCGAGCGCGGCGAGGTGCTCTACCTCCGCGCGGCCCGGCCGGACGCGGCGTGGGTCCACCGAGGCCGGGTTCACCCGCTGGTCGAGGTGAAGCGGGACGGCATCCGCCGCCCCTTCGTCTTCGTGCCGGTGTACGACGACCGGGTGCGCGCCTTCGTGAACGAGGCGATGGCCCGGAAGTACGGCTTCGCAGACCGCGTCTTCACGCTGCTCGTGGACCCCGCCCGCACCCTGCCGATCCGTCTGGAGCCGCGGGAGCGCCGCGATCCCCTCGAGGCGCCCCCGCCGCCCGAGATCCGCTCGCCGCTCGCAGAGGATCCGGGGGCCGGGACCGCCCCGCAGCCGGAGCCTCGCGCCGCGGAAGGCGAGGGCACGGCCCCGGTTCCGACTCCGGGCAGTGGGGACCGCGTGCCCGAGGCGGCGTCCGGATCGGGCCCGGCCGAGCCTTGAGCCGGGGGCGCGCCCGGGGGCGGCCGCGTCCGGCGCCGCGGCCCCGCGTCGAGGTGGTCCGGGTGCGGGGGCTCGCGGCCGGTGGCGAGGGTGTGGCCACTGCGAGCGACGGTCGGGTGCTCTTCGTGCCGGGGACGGCGCCCGGGGACCTCGTCCGGGTCGAGTGGGTGGCCGCCGCGCGGCGCTTCGGCCGCGCCCGCGCGCGGGCCCTCCTCGAGCCCGGACAGGACCGGGTGGAGCCCCGCTGTCCGGTCTTCGGCCGCTGCGGAGGCTGCGCCTGGCAGCACCTCCGCTACCCGGCCCAGTTGGCCGCCAAGCGGCGCTTCCTCCGCGATGCCCTCGAGCGGATCGGCGGTTTCCGGCTCGAGCGCGATCCCCCGGTGGAGCCCTCGCCGTCCCCCTATGGCTGGCGCATCCGCGCCCGGATCGTCGCCCACCACGGCCGTCCCGCCTTCCGCGCCCGCGGTTCCCGCCGGCCGGTTCCCGTGGACGGGTGCCCCGTGCTCGCGCCCCCGCTCGACCGCGAGCTCCGGCGGCTCGCCGCCGAGGCGGCGCTTCCGCCCGGCGAGCACGAGCTGGTGGTCGGCGGGGGCGGCGCGGTGCGTGTGGTGCCCCTCGCCGCGGGCGGCGGGCGGCTGCAGCTCCCTTACGAGGACGTCGAGGTGGCGATCTCGCCGGGGGTCTTCGCCCAGGGCCACGCGGGGCTCGTCGGCCGGCTGGTGGAGGCGGTGGTGCGCGCGGCGGGCCGGGGCCGGGCTGCCCTCGAGCTCTACGCCGGGTCGGGGCTGCTGACCGGGGCGCTCGCGCGCGGTTTCGGCCGGGTGGTCGCGGTCGAGGGGAACCCGGTGGCGGCAGCCGATCTGCGCCGCAACGTGGCGCGCACCGGCCAGCGCGGGGTGGAGGTGCGGGCGGCCGCCGTGGAGGACGCGCTCCCGGCGCTGGCGGGCTTCCGGTTCGACTGTGCGGTGGTCGATCCACCCCGGAGCGGGCTCGGCGCCCGGGCCCGGGAGGGGCTTCTGCGTCTGGCCCCGGCGCGCGTGGTCTACGTCTCCTGTCACCCCGCTGCGCTCGCGAGGGACCTCCGGTTGCTCTCCCAGACCGGCGGCTATCGGCTGGTCGGGGTCGAGGGGCTCGACCTCTTCCCCCAGACGCCGCATCTCGAGTCGGTCGCGGTGCTGGTGCGGGAGGGCGGCCGGGGCTAGGGGCTGATGAGGCCGTGGCGGAAGGCGTAGCGCACGAGCTCGGTGGCCTTCCGCACACCGAGCTTCCGCATCAGGCTGGTCCGGTGGGCCTCGACCGTCTTGGTGCTGATGTCGAGCCGCGCCGCCACCTCCTTGGCGGAAAGGCCCTCGGCGATGAGTTGCAGGACCTCCCGCTCCCGGGTCGAAAGCAGCGAGTAGGGCTCCGGATCCCCTCCGCCCGGCGTCCTCAGCTGCTTCACGATCTCGCGCGCCACCGGCGGGCTGAAGAAGCTCCCGCCCCGGATCACGGCCCGGACCGCGAGGATCACGTCGCTGGCCCGGCCGTTCTTGAGCAGGTAGCCGTCCGCTCCGAGGGCGACGGCACTCTTCACGAAGGGCGCATCGCCGTGCACGCTCAGCAGGATCACGCGCGTCCCGGGATGCCGGCTGCGGATGCGCTCGAGGGTCTCGAGCCCGCCAAGCCCCGGCATGGTGATGTCGAGGATGACGACGTCGGGGTGGACCCGCTCGACGAGGTCGAGGACTTCGCGCCCGTCGGCGGCCTCTCCCGAGACGTGCAGGTCGGGTTCGGCTTCGATCAGGCGGCGCAGCCCCTCCCGCACGATCGCGTGGTCGTCGGCGATCAGGACCGAGGTGGTCGCGTCGATGGGCATGCGGCGGGCGTCTCCCGGTGATTCCCTGAGTGAAGCAGCCTAGGTCCGGCCGACCATCCGGTAAAGACCTAGTCCCCGTGGGGGGGCGGGGCGGGTGCGCGTCGACAGCGGAGGGGCCCGCGGCTAGCTTCGCCGCGACCTCCACAGGCGCGTTTCGAGGTGCCCGCGTTGCGGCGAGCAGGCAGGCAGGGCCGAGGGCGACCGGATGCCGGGCTCCGCGCGGCCGCGCGGCTTACCGTCTACCTCGAGGGGCCGCTCGACCACGACGTGCTACGCGGCTTCGCCCTCCGCCTGGGCCCGCGGCCGGTGGATTCGCTCTTCGGGCGGGTGGTCCTGCTCGGCGGGCGGCAGCCCGGCCGCGCGCTCGCGCATTTCGCGGAGCTGGCTGCGGCGGATCCCCGCGCGTGCGGCGTATGCGTTCTCGACCGGGACGGTGAGGGGCCGGAGCCGCCGCCGCCCGGCGCGCCTGCCGGCTTCGAGGTGTTCACGTGGAGGCGGCGCCACATCGAGAGCTACCTGCTCGTGCCCGAGGCGATCCGCCGCTCGCTGCGAAACCGGGTCGACCGCGGTCGCGTCGAGCGCGCCCTCCGCGATGCTCTCCCCGCGGGATCCGACGAGACCTGGCTGCGGGAGGTGGACGCCAAACGCCTGCTCGCTCCGGACGGGCGCCTTGCGCGGGCCCTCGGCACGCCGCTGCGGCCCGGCGCCATCGCCCGCGCGATGCGCCCCTCGGAGATCCACGACGACGTGAAGGACCTCTTCGACCGGCTGCGGCGGGCGCGGGGCATGGGGCCGCCGGGGGGGCCGGTCGTGGCCCGGCGGAGGCCCGTCCCGTAGTCCCCGGGCAGCCGGCGGCGGGCGACTCCCCGGGCGCGGTATCCTCCCGCACCGAGGGTGAAGGAGGACGCCATGGCACCCGAGCCCGATGACTACGGCGACGACCGCGACGAGGCGTAC
>JALSIO010000248.1 GCA_026989995.1 Myxococcales bacterium | reverse complement strand
GGTGGCGGTCACCACGGTGCGGAGCCGGCAGCGACCGGCCGCCGCGATCGCGGGCAGGAGCACGCTGCGCGCGTAGGCCCCCGCACCCACCACCGCCACACCCGGCGTGCCCACGGCCGGCCGCCGGTCGCGGAGCTCCACCCGGCGGGCGACACCCGACTCCGGCCGGTAGCGCAGCACGATCGCCACCTCGCGGGCCTCGCCCCGGGCGAGGCGCTCGTAGTGCTCGGGGGCCTCGTCGAAGTCCACCACCGCCGTGCTTCCGCGGCGCGGTTGGAGCGAGCCCGCGGCCATCAGGTCGAGCACCGCGCGGAGATTCCGGTTCTCGGTCCAGCGGACGTGCGCGTAGGGGTAGTCGAGGCCGAGCTCCTCGTAGCGACGGTCGTAGCGACCCGGGCCGTAGGACATGCTCATCCGCAGCTCGAGCTCCTTCTCGTAGAAGGTCCGGCGGTCGAGCTCCATGGGCATGGCGCCCACGACCGACAGCCGCCCCCGGGCCCGGCAGAGCCCGGCGGCGAGATGGATCGGCGCCGAGGAGCTCGCACCCGCGGTGACCACGGCGAAGTCCGCGCCGTGGCCGCCCGTGGCGGCGTCCTTCCAGGCGTCGCCCACCTCGGTCGGAGACGCCCCCCAGTCGGCTCCCGCGTCGAGCGCCTGCTTCACGCGTTCGGAGTCGAGGTCCACGGCGAGCACCCGGCAGCCGGCCGCCCGCAGGAGCTGGACGGTGAGCTGCCCGAGGATGCCGAGGCCCACCACCACCCCGACCTCGCCGATCTGCGGCGCCGCGATCCGCACGCCCTGCAGCGCGATGGCGCCGAGGGTCGCGAAGGCGGCGTCCTCGAGGTCCGCACCCGGCGGGACGGGGGCGACGAGGTTCTCGGGCACGGCGACGAGCTCGGCGTGGTTGGCGTAGCCGGCGCCGGCGCAGGCCACGCGGTCGCCGGGGGCGAACCCCGCGACCCCGGCTCCGACCTCCACCACGGTGCCGGCGCTCGAGTAGCCGAGGGGCTGGGGGGCCTCGAGCCGGCTGCGGACCGCCGAGAGGGTGGCGGCGGGCCCATCCTGCCGGAGCTTGCGGGCCACCTGCCGGACGAGGTCGGGCCGGCTCCGGGCCTTCTGCAGCAGGGACTGCCGCGCGAACTGCATGGCGAGCTTCTCGGTGCCCGGGGACACGACCGAGAAGGTGTTGCGCACCAGCACCTGCCCCGGCCCGGCCCGCGGAGCCGGAACCTCGACGAGCCCGAGCTCGCCGGTGCGGACGTTCTGCAGGAGCTGCTTCATGGCCCTCCCCGGGCCGGACGCGAACGGAGGGCCCGCCGCACCCCCCGGGAGCCCGACCCCGCCCTCTCATCGGCCGGGCCCGGCCGAAAGGTGAACCGGCGGGGGCTCCCGACCCTCCCGGGGCCAACCCTTTCTGGGTACCAGACCGGCCCGGCAGCGTCAGGGTGGGGCCCTTCGGGCCCGCTCCACCCGACCTCCGCGCACCACGGCCCGCTCCCCTGCGGAGGCAGCGGGTCACGGAGCGCGCGCCGGGCCGGCCTCTCCGGGGCGACCCGGCCCCCGGGTCCAGGCCGGCCGGCGTCCGGGCCGAGCGGGCTCCCGGGCTCAGGCCGGCCGGACCTCCAGGCCGGAACCCGCCGGGGGGCAGCGCCCGGGAGGCCGGGCCTCGAGGACGCCCCGCCATCCGGGATGGGGCTCGAAGGGCCGCAGCGGTTCCAGGGCCGCGAGGGGCTGCTCCCGGATCGCCTCCTCGCCCGGCCCGAGCTCGCGCACCACCACCTCCTCCGGCGCGCGGAGCTCGCCCAGCGGCAGAACCCCCGCACGGAGCGCCTCGCGCACCTTGGGGATCCTCTCCCAGTCGAAGCCCATGAGACGCACCGCCACGAGGTCGAGGGCCACCGGGTCGAGGGCCGCGAGCACCACCCCGGCCGGAGCGTCACGGGGCGCGAGGGGCCCCGCCCCTTCGCCGCCCACCACCCCGTCGAGCACCGTGAGCACCCGGTGGACGGGACCCGGCGCCTCGGGGTGGAAGCCCTCGGCGTCGCTGTAGTAGAGGGCCCGGTTCAGGTCGAGGCACATGCGCCACGTGGTCCGGTTTCCGTGCCAGTTGCCGCTGCGCACGAAGTCGTCGCCGCGAAGCGCCCACTCCACGCGCCGGGCGGTGCCGAAAAGCCGCCGGCCGAGGCCCCGCCGCAGGAAGCGGCGCGCGACCTCCGTCGCGCGGCTCCGGGCGGCATCGAGCAGACGCGCCTCGGGAAACTCGTCTCCTCCGGCGGCCGGCGGTCCCACGCAGTGATGCGGCAGCCAGTTCTTGTCGCCGTTGATGCCCACCAGGTTCTTGAGCGCCAGGGTGACACCGGTCTTCTTGTGGGTCTTGAGCTTGGGAAGGTTGACCAGCAGGTCGGAGCGCAGCACGGTCTCGGAGAGCAGGTACTCGTGGCGCCCCCCCGTGTGGTGGGCGGTGGTCACGGCCGGGTCGTAGTCCGCGCCCCGGAAGCGGGCCGGGTCGAGCCCCGAGCCCTCGAAGGCGCTGCGCGGCCCCAGGTCCACCACCCGGTAGCCGGCCGGATCGCCGGGGAGCGGGCGCCTCTCGACCACGACCCCGTGCTCGAAGGTCACCTCCTCCCGGCGAAGGTCGATGATCTCGAGGGGCGGCAGCCCCGGAACCGCCACGCGCTCCGCGATGGCGTCGAGGCCGGCGAGGGCCCGGATGCGCGCGAAGTCGCAGTCCATCTGCGGGGCCTCGGCGATCGCCACCGAGCCCTCCGGCCCCACCGCGAGCAGGGCGTAGTCGACCATCGCGCGCAGCACGCTCCCGTGGGTGATCACGCTTTCGAGCGTTCCCTCCGGGCAGGGGTTCCAGTGCCGGATGAAGTTCGGCTTCAGCACCACCCGCCCGCCGGGCGGCACGAGCTCGGCCAGCGGGTTCCACTCCGCGGTGCCGAAGCGGGTCGCGTCGAGGCCGAGGGCCGCGAGGGCGGCGCGGACCGCCGCGTAGACGTGGTTGGCCGGCCGACCGGGCGACGGCGTCCGCGCGAGCCGGCCGAGCTCCGGCCAGGCCACGCCGGGGTCGAAGGGGGGCTCGAGGCCCCGGTAGTGGGCCGCCGTGCGCGCCAGGCCCACCCGGCTCACGAGACGCGGCTTCCCACCCGGGATTTGACCGCCCGGAACTTGCCACTCGCCTCCCGGGGGATGGCGTCCACCTTTCGAATGGTCACCTCGATCTCCGAGCCGAGCCGGGAGCGGATCTCCCGGAGCAGGCTGCGCTCGCTGGCCTCCCCGTAGCCGAGGCGGGGGACCACCAGCACCTCGATGGCCTTTTCGGTGTCCTGGAGGATCTGCGCCTCCGCGATGTCGTACTGCTCCTTGAAGATGTGGTCGACCCGCCCGATCCGACGTCCGTCGGGTGTCACCACGTAGTCCTCCAGCCGCCCGTCCACGTCGAGGAGCACATCGCCCGGGCGCCCGCAGGGGCAGGGCTTCTTCGAGAGGGTGCCCACGTCGCCGATGCGGTAGCGGAGGAAGGGCGTGGCATCGTTCCGGAGGCCGGTCACGAGCAGCGGACCCCGTACCCAGCCGTCGGTCTCGGCGAATCGCTCCACCTCGACGATGCAGAACTCCATGTCCACGTGGAGATTCTGCGCCTCGCACCCGGAGAGCGAGACGCAGAACTCGCTCGACCCGTAGCGGTCCACCACGGGAGCCTGGAAGGCCTTCTCGATGGTCTCCCGGTGCGAGGCGAGCAACCGCTCCGAGGAGGTGAAGACCGCGCAGAGCCGGCGGACCGGCAGCGGTCGCCCCGCATCGAGCATGGCCTGGGCCACCAGGTGCAGGGAGGACGGATAGCCCTGCACGAAGCGGGCCGGAGCCGCGTGGATGGCCGCCACGTACGCGTGCAGGTTCTCGGGGGTGAGGTGGTAGATGGAGAAGAGCGTCTGCCTCGGCCGGTAGCTCACCCGCCAGAAGGGCGGCTTACGCTGGCCGAAGGGAACC
>JALSIO010000247.1 GCA_026989995.1 Myxococcales bacterium | reverse complement strand
GATGATCACCTCCGGGACGGTCAGGGTGGCGTAGACCACCACCGGCCCGGCGACGCCGGGAAGCACGTGCCGCCACAGGATCCAAAGGTCGCTGGCACCGAGGGCGCGGGCGGCGAGCACGTAGTCTCGGCTGCGGAGGCTCCGGACCTGCCCGCGCACGATCCGCGCCAGGGTGAGCCACTGCACCAGGCCGAGGGCGGTGAACACGGGCAGCGGGTCTCCCCGCGCCGTGTCGGCGAAGAGCAGCATGATCAGGATGACCAGGAACATGTAGGGGACACCGTAGAGGAGATCCACGAGGCGCATGAGCAGCTCGTCCGTGCGCCCGCCCACGTAGCCCGCAACCGCGCCGTAGGCGACGCCGATGCCCACCGCGGAGACCGTGGCCAGCAGCCCGATCAGAAGCGAGGTGCGCCCCCCCACCAGCACCCGGGCCAGGAGGTCCCGTCCCAGGGGGTCGGTCCCGAAGGGATGGGCCGCGGAGGGCCCCTGGCCGCCGAGCGCCGGTGCCGTGGTCCAGGGATCGAGACCGAGGAGCCAGGGCCCGGCCACGCAGAGCGCCGAGATCCCGGCCAGCAGAACGAGCCCGAAGCGGGCCGCCGGGTGCCGCAGAAGCGCCCGGGCGAGGCCGGGCGGAGCCGCCGGGGTGCCAGCCCCGACCGCGCTCACGGCGACGGCTCCGCCGTGCGAGGATCGAGCCAGGCGAGGGCGAGATCGGCCAGCAGGTTCAGCAGCACCACCAGCCCGAAGTAGAGCAGCGAGGTCCCGAGGACGAGGGGATAATCGCGGTTGATGGCGCCCTTCACGAACCAGGCGCCCATTCCGGGGAGGTGGAAGAGGGTCTCGACGACGAAGGATCCGGTCAGGATCCCCGCGGCTGCCGGCCCGAGGAAGGAGACCACGGGCAGCACGGCGGCGCGAAGGATGTGCCGGCCCACCACCAGGCGCTCGGGAAGACCCTTGGCGCGCGCCGTCCTCACGAAGTCCTCGCGCGCCACCTCGGCGGTCCCGGCGCGCGCCAGGCGCGCGATGTACGCCGTGTGGGGGAGCGCCAGGGTGAGCACCGGGAGCACCAGATGGCGCGGCTCCCCGAAGCCCGCCACGGGCAGCCACTCGAGGTGCATCGCGAAGAGCAGCACCAGGCCGGCGCCGATCACGAAGTTCGGGAGCGAAACACCGAGCAGCGCGAGCCCGGTGGTGGCGGCATCCTCCAGGGAGCCGGGCCGCAGCCCGGCCCGCACCCCGAGGGTGAGCCCGAGGGTTACCGCGAGGGCGAGCGCGAGGAGCCCGAGGGCCAGGCTCACGGGCAGCGCCGGCGCGAGCAGGTCCTCCACCGTGCGCCCCTGCACCACCAGCGAAGGCCCGAGGCTGCCCCGCGAGACCAGCCGCGTCAGGTAGATGGCGAAGAACGAGAGGGGGTCCTCCGGGATGCCGTAGTGCCGCCGGAGGGCCTGCTCGATCTCGGGCTCCACCACCCGCTCGCCGGCGAAGGGGCTGCCCGGTGCCAGGTACATGAGCAGGGTCGTGACGTAGATCAGCAGGACGAGGGAGGGCGGAACGTAGGCGACCCGGCGGGCGATGGAGGCGGGGAGGCGCCGGGCCGCCGCGGCGACCCCGAGCGCGGCCACGCCGGCGGCGGCGGCGCCCGAGAGCGGCCGGAGCGCCCCGAAGGCGGCGCCCGAGAGCGTCAGCGCCGCGAGGACCCGGACCGCCGGCGCCGGGAGCCAGGCCACCGAGGCCACCAGCGCCGCGCCGCCGATCAGCCCCATCGCCCCGGGCCCGCCGAGCAGCCGCCCGAGCGCGACCGCGACGAGCAGGCCCGCGAGGAAGGCCACCCGCCGCGGGCTCACCGGGGCGCTCCGGCCGCCGCCGCCCGCGCCGGACCGCGGACGAAGAGGTCCCGGAGCGGGTGGAGGTCCTGGAGGTTGGGCATCACCGTCCCATCCGGCCTCCGCACCTCGGTGACGAATCCCCCCACCCGCGGTGCGACGAGGCCGCTCACCACGTAGAAGTGGATCGGAACCACGGGCACCCCCTCCCGCAGCAGAAGCGCCTCGGCCTCGGCGAGAAGCTCCTGGCGGAGCGCCGCCCCCCGGCGGAGCCGCTCCTCCGGCGCCGTGGCGCGCCGGAGGCCGCGGAGCGCCCGGCCGACCGGGTGGCCCGGCTCGCTGACCCCCGCGAGGCCCTGCGGATCCCGGAGTGCGAGGCGCACGTCCGCGGCAGCGCGGAGGAGCGCGTCGTAGCGCCGATCGGAGTACCCCGTCTGGTTGTTCCCGGCCCCGGTCACGAAGAGGTCGAGGAAGGTGTTGGCGTCGAGGTAGTCGCCGATCCACCCCGCCCGCGCGAGGTCGTAGTCGCCCGCGCGCACCGTGGCGAGGTAGCTCTGCCACTCCTGGTTGTAGGCGCGGACGCGGACTCCGAGGTGCCGGCGGAGCTGGTCGGCGATCACCTCCGCGATCTTGCGGTGGCTCTCGCTGGTGTTGTACAGGAGTCCGAGCTCCCGCAGGCCGCGCCCGCCCGGATGGCCGGCCTCCGCCAGCAGCCGGCGGGCCTCCTCCGGATCGAAGCGGAGGGGGCTCGGCCGCTGGGGGTAGCCCGGCAACCCCGGCGGAACCAGGTGTCGGGCGGGGAGCTCGCCGCGGCCGAGCACCTCCTCCACGATCTCCCGCCGGTCGATGGCGAGCGCCAGGGCCCGGCGCACCCGCAGATCGTCGAGCGGCGGGCGGCGCAGATTGAGCCGCAGGAAGTAGGTGGCGAGAGCGGGCACCGCGTAGTAGTCGGGCCGGTTTCGGAGCGCCGGGGCGAGGTCGGGCGGATAGACGCCGGGGAGCCAGTCCACCTCGCCGCCGAGGTAGAGGTTGAGTGCCGTGGTGGCGCTCTCGAGGGAGAGGATGTCCACCGTCGCGAGGCGGACCGCGTCGCGGCCCCAGTAGGTCGGGCTGCGCTCCAGCCGGATGCGGTCGCCCGCCCGCCACCGGGCCAGCCGGAAGGGGCCGTTGCCGGTGATCCGCTCGGGGAGGAACCAGCCCTCGCCGGGCGGAGTGGCCTCCACCACCCGCCGCGGCACCGGGTAGGTCGGAAAGAAGGCCACCAGCTCGAGGAAGTAGGGCGTCGGCGCCTCGAGCTCCACGACCAGGGTCCGGCGGTCCTCGGCGCGGAAGCCGAGGGTGCGGCCGAGTCGGAGCTCGGCATCCCGGAAGGCCGCCTCCTTGCGATCCGCCTCCCGTCGGAGTTCCCGGGCGGCGCGGCGCAGCTCATCCGGAAGAACCACGCCCCGTTGCCGGAACAGGAGCTCCCGCAGCTCCGGATCCGCGACATCGCCGGTGGGCCCGGCGGCGCGCCGCTCGGCCAGCAGTCGCTGCCAGCGGTCGGCCGGAAGCCCGGTCGGGTGCGCCCGGGCGAGGCGCTCGAGCTCCGGCGCGAACTCCTCCCGGAGCCGACGGGCGTGACCCCCGAAGGTGTGGAAGGCCCGCGCGCCCCGCACGCCGTGGAGGATGTAGGCGTACTCGCTGCCCAGGTCGGGCGAGAGCAGGCGGCGCCAGGACCAGACGAAGTCTTCCGCGGTGACGGGGCTGCCGTCGGTCCAGCGCGCATCGGCACGCAGCCGGAAGGTGTAGACGGTTCCACCGGGATCGATCTCGACGGACTCGGCGACCCCGAAGGTGGGCTCGAGGGTCGCCCCGTCGCGGCGCATCAGCCCCTCGAAGATCGCCCCCGCCACGCGCCCCTCGATCTGTCCGGTCATCAGGGCCGGGTCGAGGGTGCGCGGCTCGCCACCACCTACCAGCACGAGCTCGGCGCGGGGGCCGCCCGCGGCCCGGAGCGCCACGGCGGCGGCCAGGGCCGCGGCGGCGAGCCAGATCCCGAGGACGACGGCGATGCGCCACACGGCGGGCGGCCACTCCCGGCGCCGGGATCAGCCCGGCGCGTCCGCGTCGTAGAGGTGACAGAGCACCTCCCGCCGGGCAGCGCCCTCCCCGCGCGCGGTCCACCGGG
>JALSIO010000246.1 GCA_026989995.1 Myxococcales bacterium | reverse complement strand
CGGGTGGCCTGGCGCGAGGGCGCGAAGGTCCGCGAGGAGCAGGACGCCGATGGGGATGGATTCTTCGAGGTCGTCACCCACTTCGAGGGGGAGCGACCCGTGCGGCAGGAGGTGCGGACGCCGGGAAGCGGAAGTCCGCGCTCGGTCGTGCGCTTCGAGAACGGGTCCGAGGTGGCCCGGGAGGAGGACACCAACGGCGACGGGGCCGTGGATCTCCGGGTGGAGCTCGACGACGCGGGCCGCCCGCGGCGAGAGGAGCAGGATCGGGACTTCGACGGCCGCTTCGAGCTGGTCACCCACTACGCCGAGGGGCTTCCCCTGCGCTCGGAGGCCGACGAAGACGGAGATGGCCGACCCGAGGTGGTGGTGGAGTACCGGGAGGGGCGCAAGGCGCGGCAGATCGAGGATCGGGATGGGGACGGGGAGCCCGATCTCATCACCGAGTACGGCCCCGACGAGAAGCCGGTGCGCCTCGAGGCGGACACCGACGGAGATGGGCGCCGCGAGACCACGACCTTCCTGGAGGCAGGCGAGATCGTCCGCACGGAGACGGACGTGAACGGCGACGGGCACCCGGACCTCTTCGCCTGGTTCGAGAAGGGCGAGGTCGTGCGCCAGGAGGAGGATACCGACTTCGACGGGCACATCGACCGCCGAAGCCGGGCCGCCCGCGGCGGACGCCAGATCCGCGAGGTCGACGCCGACGGCGACGATCGGATCGACACCTGGGTGACCCTCGATGCCTCCGGGAAGGTGGTGACCCAGGAGCGGGACACCGACGGGGACGAAAAGCCCGACGAGAAGACGATCTACCGGAACGGGGTCGCGGTCCGGCTGGAGCGGGACAGCGCCGGGCGCGGCTGCCCGGACCTGATCCAGCTCTACGGGCGGGGCGGCGAGGTGGTGGAGGAGCGCCGCGACGAGAACGGCGACTGCAAGGTGGACCTCCGCGTCTTCCTGCGCGGCGGGCGGGTCGCGAAGGAGGCGCGGGATGCCGGTGGACGCGGATTCCTCGACACCCTCACCATCTTCGACGCCGCGGGCAGGCCCGTGCGCCAGGAGCTCGCCGCGGCTGCCGGCCGCCCGGACCGGGCGCTCCTCCTCGACGGCTCGGGCGCCGTGGTGGCGCAATGCCTGGACACCGACGGAGATGGTCGCCTCGATGCGCGCGGAGCGGTCCAAGGGGGCGAAGTGCGCTCGCTCGTCCTCGACACGGACGGTGACGGACGGGGCGACCAGAGGCAGCTCTTCGAGGGCGGTGTCGCCGTCCGTTTCGATGCCGACACCAACGGCGACGGAAAGGTCGACGTGGTGCAGTACCTCTCCGGGGATGCGGTGAGCCGCCAGGACGAGGACACGGACTTCGACGGCAGGATCGATCGGCGCTTCGAGGGCGACGCGCCCGCCCCCCTCCCCTCCCCGGCGCCGCCGGTTCCGGACCCGGCCCTTCCGCGCCTCGACTGCGGCGACTTCGACCGCTTCTGGCGCTGAGCCGGGCCGCAGGCCGCCGAGCCCGCGCGGCTCTGCTACGGTCGGCCGGCCGCCCGGAGCGGCCAGCGCGGGGGAGGGAAGGTGGAGCTCGAAGGACGCGCAGCACTGGTCACCGGAGCCAGCCGGGGCGTGGGCCGCGCGACGGCGCTCGCACTCGCGCAGCGGGGCTGCGCGGTGGCCGTCAACTGCAGCCGCTCGGTCGCCGAGGGCGAATCGGTCGTGGAGGAGATCCGCCGCCTCGGCGCCCGCGCCACCCTGGTCCCGGCGGACGTCGCCGACGACGCGGCCTGCCGGGAGATGGTGGGCCGCGCCGTCTCGGAGCTCGGCCGCCTCGACCTCGTCGTGAACAACGCCGGGACCACCCGGTTCATTCCCCATCACGACCTCGACGCCGTGGCCACCGAGGACTTCGACCGCATCCTCGCCGTGAACCTGCGCGGGCCCTTCCAGGTGACCCGGGCGGCGCGATCGGCGCTCGAGGAGGCCGGAGGCGAGGTCGTGATGGTCTCGAGCGTCGCCGGGGTGGCAGGGGCGGGCTCCTCGATTCCCTACTGCGCCTCCAAGGGTGCGCTCAACAACCTCACGCTGACCCTCGCGCGGGCGCTCGCCCCGCGGGTGCGGGTCAACGCGATCGCACCGGGCTTCATCGAGGGGGCGTGGCTGCGGCAGGGGCTCGGGGCGGCCTACGAGCCGGTCAAGCGGGCGATGGAGGAGCGCGCCCTGCTCGGTCGGGTCTGCACGCCGGAGGAGGTGGCCGCGGCCATCCTCGCGATCGTCGCGGGTCCGGACCTCGTGACCGGCCAGATCCTCGTGGTGGACGGGGGCATGCTCCTCGGCCGCTAGGCCGTCTCCGCCCTGGCGCCGCGCCGGGGGAAGTCCGGGTCCCGCCTCAGCGTGAACATGCCCCGAAACAGCGCCGTGACGTCGAGCGGCGCATCCCAGGGGTCCCCCCGCAGCTCCCGGTATGCCCGCTCGAGGTTGAAGACCACCCGCTCCGGCTCGGTCCAGCCCGCGTAGGGGCCGAGGTCGAGGCGGCGGGCCGCCTCGAGCACGGGGAGGCCGGCCCGGAAGAAGTGCTCCGCCTCCTCGCGTACGTAGCGCAGGTAGGCCCGCTGCTCCCGCACGCCCTCCACGCCGCAGAGGGGACCGTGCCCCGGAACGATCACCTCCGGGGCGAGCGCTTCGATCCGGTCGAGGGCGCGGATCCACTGTTCGGTCGTCCCCTCCCAGCCGATGGGCGTGCAGAGGCGGAAGAGGATGTCGCCGGCGAAGAGCACACCGTCCTCGGGGAGGTGGGCGATCACGTCGCCGGCGGTGTGGGCCGGCCCGACGTGGAGGAGGTGCACCGGGCGGCCGCCGAGATCGAGCTCGAGGTCGCTGTCGAGCACGCGCGTGGGAGGCCGCAGCTCGATGCCGCGGAAGTCCCATTCGGCGAGGGCTTCCGCGAGGGCCCGGAGGGCCGGATCCGGGTGGTCCACGAGCTCGCGCAGGGCCTGCATCGCCTCCGGCCGCTCCCGACCGAAGCGCTCCGCACAGCTGCGGTGGGCGAGGATCTCGGCCTCCGGAAAGAGCTGGTTGCCCCAGCAGTGGTCACCGTTGTGGTGCGTGTTCAGGAGCTGGCCGGGCGGCCGCTTCAGGACCCGCTCGTACTCCGACCGCAGTGCGCGGGTGTGGGCGAGGTCCCAGAAGGTGTCCACCACGAGTCCGCGGCCGCGACCCACGAGGCCGGAGTTGGAGAAACCGAGGCCGCGGTCGGGCTGGAGACAGGCGTAGACGTCCGGAGCGAGCGCGCGAAGCTCGAGTTCGGGCATGCCGGAGAGGCTACCCCGGTTCCGGGAGAATGCGCTCGCCGGCCGGATGCAGCCACGCCCGGGGATCACAGATCGACGGCACCGGCACGCGCACCGCCGTGCCCCGGTCCCCCTCGCCGAGCCACGCGCGGGCCAGGCGCGCGTGGGGACAGTCGGGCCGGATCGCGAGGAGCCGGCGCAGCGGCTCCGGCTCGCCCGCGAGGCCCCGGAGCAGCAGGACGACGGCGTGTTCCGGATCGAGGGCCGAGGCCTCCTGCAGCGCCTCCGCCGCCTGCCGCGGCCGACCGCCGAGCAGCGCCTCCGCGGCCCGCGCCGCAGCCGGGAGGCCGGAGCCGGCGACGTCGGCCTCCGGCCGGCGGATCCCGCCGCGTCGGAGGTCGAAGCAGAGCCACGGGGCATGGACTCCCTCGGAGGCCGCGGAGACGGCCCAGATCCGACCGCCGGCGGGGTCGAGGAGAAGTCCGGCACTGGCCCGCGGCACGCCCGGATGGCGGTCCGGGTCCGGGGTGGTGAGCAGCAGGCCCCGCCCCTCCCGCGGCCAGGGGTCGCGGAGCAGCTCGACAACGGCCTCGGGCCCCGCCCGCCGCGGGAGGCGGGTGAGGAGCCTCGCGAGGGCCTCCTCCCGGGCAAGCGGTGCTTCGTCCCGTTCGTCCGTTTCGTCCCGTTCCTCCCGTTCCTCCCGTTCCTCCCGTTCCTC
>JALSIO010000245.1 GCA_026989995.1 Myxococcales bacterium | reverse complement strand
GCCGAGCGCTGCGCTCGCTCCCGCGGTGTAGAGGGCGGCTAGGCCCACCGGAAGCAGCGCCAGCAGCGCGTCGCAGGTGTTCCGCCAGAGGAGCAGCAGGAGAAGCCCCACCGCCGCCGCGGCGAGGACGAGGGCCTCCCGAAAGGCGCGGGTGACCACGCGCTCGCTCTCGTGGATCACGAGCCCCTCGCCGAAGGCGAACGGAGCCAGCGCCGTGACGGCGTCCACGTAGCGCTCGAGCGCGAGGTTGTCGTTCAGGTCGTGGGCCGGGAAGACCTCGATGCGCACCCGGCCGTCCGGAGCCCGCGCGCTCCGGACGATCTCGGGAGGGAGATCCTCCGCCTGGATCGCGGGGGGGCGCAGGGCGCGCTGGAGAACCCGCAGCCTGCGCGGCAGGGAGCCGATCAGCTTCTGCTCGAGCTCGGCGCGCCGGCGCGCCCCCTCCGGGCCGGGCCCGGCGTAGGGAAGCAGCCGCCGATGGAGATCGGCGGCCGCGCGGGCAAGGTCCGGGTCGTCGTCCTCGCGGGCCAGCGCCGCGAGCTCCCGCAGGAGCTCATCGAGGGCGGCGCGGCGCTCGGCGTCGGTGGGAGGCGGCCGTCGCGCCTCGCCTCCGTCCGGAAAGAGCATCAGGAAGGCGTCCTCGAGGAGCGCCCGCTTCTCGTCCTGCTCCTCCGGAACGTAGTCCCCGAGGGTGAGCGCCTCCCGGACCTCCGGGAGCGCCTCCAGCCGGCGCGCGAGCTCCTCGGCCTCCCGCTCGTCCCGGGCGAGCACGTGGAGGTTCCAGGGGAATGCCATGCCATCGCGGAGGAGATCGTTGAAGGTCTGCACCGACTCGGTGGAGGGATCGCGCACCCGCAGCGGGTTCAGGTCGAAGCGGAGCCCGCGGGCGGCCCATCCCGAAGCCAGCGTCACGAGGACCACCCCCGCCATCCAGAGGCGCGCGTGGTGCAACGGGACGTCGAGAAGGCCCCCGAGGACCGGGGCGCGGAGCCGCCGGGTGCGGGGCGGCGGGAGCGGGCGGCCGAGCGCGAGGAGCGCGGGGAGGAAGGTGAGGTTGGCCAGCAGGCTCAGGAACATCCCGGTTCCGGCGATCAGCCCGAGCTCGCCCACGCCGACGAAGTCCGTGGGCAGGAAGGCGTAGAAGGCGGCGGCGGTCGTGGCCGCACAGAGGACGAGGGCCGGCCCCACCTCCCGGGCGGTGCGGAGCAGGGCCTGCCGCCGGCCGAGGCCCTCGCCGAGGAGCTCCCGGAAGTGGATGCCGATGTGGATCCCGAAGTCCACCGAGAGCCCGATGAAGAGCACGCCGAAGGTGACCGAGATCAGGTTCAGGTGGCCCACGGCTGCGGCGGCGAAGGCGGTGGTCCAGGCGAGCCCGACTCCGAGCGTCGCCACGATGGCGAGGACGAGCCGCAGCGAGCCGAGGCCGGCGGCCAGGACCGCCGAGACCAGCAGGAAGGAGAGGAGCCCCGCCTGGCGGGCCTGCCGCTCGACGTGGGCCGCCTCCTCGTAGGAGAGGGGATGGACGCCCGTGAGCCGGACCCGCACGGTGGGATCGCGGTCGAGGCCGAGCTCCGACACCTGCTCCCGGATTCCCCGGAGCGTGGGCTCTGCCGGCCGCAGGCGGGAGAAGTCGAGCACCGGCTGGACCAGGATGAACCGCCGAAGCTCCCGCGGGCCGGGCTCCCGCCCCAGCAGGAGCCCCGTCCACGACAGCGGGGCCGCCAGGGGATCGGGCTCGGCGGCCTGGCCGATGCGCTCGAGGACGCGGGGGAGGTCCGCCGGCACGGGCTCCCCCTCGCGGGCGGCCCGGGCGGCCCGAGCCAGCAGCTCCGAGAGTCCGCGCAGGCTCGGATCCCGGGAGAGCTCGGTCACGTAGGGCTGCACCGAGGCGAGGTGGTCGACGAGCTCTTCGAGCTCGGGCGTGTCGAGGAAGAGCAGCCCGCGTTCCTCGAGGAAAGCGCCGCCGTCGGGCTGGAGCACCGCGGCGAAGCGCGAGGGGTCGCGGCGGAGGGCGTCGGCCAGCGCGTCGGCCGCCTCCGCGGCACGCTCCGGCGTCGTACTCTCCACGACCACCACCACGGGATCCACGAGGAAGGGGAAGAGGCGCCGGAACTCCGCGCGCAGCGGCGCGTAGGAGACCTCCGGCGAGAAGAGCGCCTCTTCGTCGGAGTTCAGGCCGAGGCGGGGAAGGGCGGGGACGAGAACGAGCGGGACCGAGAGCGCGCAGACCGCCACCACCGCCCGGGCGTGGTCGTGGCAGAAGCCCACCCAGACCGCGCAGATGCGGCCGAGCAGCGCATCGAGGGTGCGGCGCACGGCCCTCCTTCACGCCCGCGGGCCAGCCTGGCGCGGGGCCTTCGCTAGCGGCTGGCTCGGGCGAGCACTCCGCGGACCCGCTCCACGACGGCGGCGATGTGTTCCGGCGTCGAGACGAACGCCGGCGCCAGCAGCAGGGCGTCACCGCTGACGCGCGCGAAGACCCCCGCCTCGAAGAGTTCCTCCACCGCGCGCTGGCCGCGTGCCCCCGGCGGGCCGTCGGGCTCGAGGTCGAGCCCCGCGAGCAGCCCGATCCCCCGGATGTCGCTCACGCCCTGCAGATCCCCGAGCCCGAAGACGGCGTCGAGGAAGGTGGTCTCGAGCTCCCGGGCGCGCTCGAAGAGCCCCTCCTCGCGGTAGATGTCGAGGGCCGCGAGGGCGGCCGCACAGGCCACCGGGTGGCCGCTGCAGGTGTAGCCGTGGAAGAACTCGATCCGCCCGGGGGAGGCCGCCTCCTCGATGGCCTCGGCGATGTCCCGGCGGACCGCGACCGCGCCCATGGGCACCGTGCCGTTGGTGAGCGCCTTGGCCAGCGTGATCAGGTCCGGCCGGACGCCGAAGCGGTCGGCCGCAAAGGCGGCCCCGAGGCGCCCGAAGCCGCAGATCACCTCGTCGAAGATCAGCAGGATCCCGTGGCGGTCGCAGATCTCCCGCAGCCGTTCCAGATAGCCCGCCGGGGGCGGCAGGCAGCCCGTCGAGCCGGCCACCGGTTCCACGATCACGGCGGCGAGGGTGTCGCCGTGGAGCTGCACGAGCCGCTCGAGGTCGTCCGCCAGCCAGGCGCCCTCGCGCGGCCGGCCCCGCTGCATCCGGTTCTCCGGGAGCCACGTGTGGCGCAGGTGGGAGACGCCGGCGAGCCCCGGCCCGTAGGCGGCGCGGTTGGGCCCCATGCCGCCGACGGAGATCCCCCCGAAGTTGACGCCGTGATAGCCCCGTTCGCGTCCCACGAGCCGGACGCGTTGGCCCTCGCCCCGGGCGCGGTGGTAGGCGAGGGCGATCTTGAGGGCCGTATCCACGGACTCCGAGCCCGAGTTGGTGAAGAAAACGCGGTCGAGGCCCTCCGGCAGGAGCTCCGCCAGGCGCTCGGCGAGCTCGAAGGCCCGGGGGTGCCCGTGCTGGAAGGAAGGCGCGTAGGAGAGCTCGAGTGCCTGCTGCCGGATGGCCTCGGCGATCTCCGGCCGGCCGTGCCCCGCCGGCGCGCAGAAGAGCCCCGAGAGCCCGTCCAGGATCTCCCGGCCGTCGGGCGTGCGGTAGACCGTGCCCCGGGCCTCCGCGAGCAGCCGCGGCGCCTTGCGGAAGTCGCGGTTGGGCGTGAAGGGAAGCCAGCAGTGCTCGAGGGAGGGGAGCGCGTGGCCCATGGGAGTCCTCCCCGCTCAGGCGGATCCCGCCCCGCGGTACTTCGCGAGGCGCCGCGTCGGCGTGCGAAGCGCATCCCGGCGGAAGGGCTCCGCGAGCTCCTGGGTGAGCATGAGCTCGACGACCGCGGGGCGCCCGGAGGCCACCGCGCTGCGCAGGGCGTCGCCGACCTGGTCCGGGGCCTCGACCCGGATCCCCTCCGCCCCCATGGCGCGTGCCACCTCGGCGAAGGAGGGATTGGCGAGCTCGGTGCCGATGAAGCGGCTCCCGTAGAAATCGATCTGGTTGCGTTTCTCGGCGCCCCATTGGCCGTTGTGGAAGACCACCGCGAC
>JALSIO010000244.1 GCA_026989995.1 Myxococcales bacterium | reverse complement strand
CGTCGGCCGCCCGGCCCTCCGCCCCCCCTCCGCAACCCAAGGGCCCAAGGAGCAGAGCGAGGGCCAGGGCCGTCACCGCAGGAATTGCACCCATCCGTCCGGCCATCGGGGCCCTCCTTCGGCCCCATACCGCCCGCGGACCCGGTCGCGGCGCGGGGCCCACGGGCGGCTCCGGGGCCGCCCGCCGCTTCTACTCAAAGTACTGCCAGCCGGTGAGGATGAACATCTCGTCCTGGGTGCTCACCCCCGCGGTGATCGGGCAGGCATCGCAGAAGCCGTCGCCCGCGCCCGGCGTGCTGTCGCAGGTGGCGTCGTCGCCCACCCCGGCACATGCCGCCCCCACCCTCCCCTCGGCGCAGGCCGTGGGCTGGCAGGGGAATGCGTTCGGCGGCGTGCGGGAGCGCCGGCGCACCGTCTCCGGGTCGGGGCTCCCGTCGGGAGCGACGCCGTTGTTGAAGATCCCGCAGAAGGTGAAGGTCCGATCCGAGGGGTCCGGCGAATCGAAGCGAAGCGGCGGATCGAAGCTCTTCACCACCGGATCGCTGTAGGTGGTGCTCTCGTAGATCCGCTCTCCCCGCTCGTCGAGCACCCAGAAGGCCTCCCCCCGCTCGTGCTGATGCGACGAGAGCCGGATCACGCGGGCGCCCTCTGCGAAGACATGGGTGCGGCAGTAGGTCTGCCGGGTGAAGGGCGGCTGGCCCGCCGCGGCGTAGATGTGGGCCGCGTCGAAGAACTGCTCGACCTCGTATCGGGTGTCGTCCGTGAACAGGATGTTCAGATACGCGCGGAGGTCGTGCGGGAGCGCAGTCAGGTTGAAGGCGTGGGCGTTCCAGTAGACGAGGGTCCGGAGCGGAATCTTCCGGTAGAGGCCCTGCGAAAGCTCGAGCGAGCTCTGACCGTTTCCCGCGCCGCCGAGGGCGGCCCGGGCCTGCGCCGCCGTGGATCCTCCCGGCGGGCCGTAGCCGATGCACGCCACGTTGGGCCGGACCTCGCTGCGGCAGATCCCCCCTTCGCCGCAGGCGGCTTCGATCCGCGGATCGCAGTCCGCCCCGGGCGCGGGTCCACCGGAGCAGGTCCAGCGCCCGAAGGAGGGATCGTCGAGGAACTCCTCGCCGAGGCCCGAGTCCAGGATCACGAGGTGGTGGCTGTGCGGGTCCTGCCGCGTCTGGTTCCCGGCCGAGTAGAAGAAGCGCCCGGTGGGATCCACGAAACGCGCCGGCACCTCGTCGCTCCAGTCGTGCCAGGTGGCGAAGCAGACCTCCGTCTCGGAGCGGGGAGCGAGGTGCACCGCGGGCATCTCGAGATGGACCCCCTCGCCGGGCGCCGGCGGCGGCAGCGGCGCGATGGAGATGGGCAGCGGATCGGGAAGGCAGGCGCCCAGGAGCTGCTCCGTGCCCGGGACGGTGCCCGTGGCCGGCGCGGCGCTCTCGATCCACAGCCGAACGGTCTCGAGGAGCTCCGGGGGAAGGGGTGCCCCGCCGAGCGGCATGGGCGCACCGCCCACGTCCGTCGTCCCCGGCTCGGCTGCCTCGAGGAGCTTGAGATAGAGCGAGCTCTTTCGGGGCGCGGCGGGCTCCACCCGGGCGTAGGGACTCCCGCTCGAGGGCACCTCGAGGAGCGCGGCGTAGGACGCCGCCCGCCGAAGGTCGAGACCCGCCCGGGCCGCCGCCCCGTGGCAGAGGTCGTTGGTGCAGCCGCGCCCCTCGAAGATGCGCTCCTGGATCGCCTCGAAGGTCCCCGCGAACTCGGGAACCCGGCAGGCGACCGGACAGTCGCTGCGGCCGAGCTCCGGGAGGAAGCGGGAGAAGAAGTCGCTCGGCCCCACCCGGCCGTCGAGGTCGAGATCCGCCGGCAGGCACTCGGGACGGGCCGTGAGGTCCGCCCCGAGGCAGGGGCGAAGGTGCACGAAGAAGTCCTTCGGCCCCACGACGCCGTCGCCGTCGAGGTCGGCCTCACAGGGGTCGTGGATCTCCCCCTCGTGCGCGGGGGTGCCGGGCGCCACGATGCCGAGGAGGGCGAGCCCGGCGGCGAGCGGCCGGAAGCGCCGGATCCACCGCCCGGCATGGACCGAGGAGGGGGTGCTTCGCACGTTCGGGCTCCTCCGGCCCGTGGCGCACGCGCCCGCCGCGGGCGTTTCGGGTGGCCATTCTACACGAGGTGGGACCGGTTCCGGACGACGCACCGCGCGGCGCCGACACCGGGACCGGGCTCTAGCCGCCCGCGATCTCCCGCCTCCGCCGCTCCCAGCCCTCGATCATGGTCTGGAAGTGGCGCGGGTTGTAGACGTCCTCCTCGTAGCTCCACTTCCCGTTGCCGGCGTACTTGAGCAGCGTGAAGTTGATCGCCTGGTGGACGCTCCCGTCCCCCGGGTCCTCCATGCGGTTCCAGACAGCGGCCACGATCCAGCCGCGGTCCTCGTCGACGACGTACCACTCCACCGGGAAGTACCTCATCCGGTCGTTGGGCGGGGTGGACATGGTCCGCGTGATCCAGCGACGGATCGCCTCCCGGCCGCCGAGGGTCCCGAAGAGGTGCTCCACGTAGGTGGCGTCCTCGGTGAACAGATCCGCCCAGGCGTCCCAGTTCCCGGTCGTGCCCGCCCTGAGCGCCACCCTGCGGTATTCCTCGAAGGCGGCCTCGAGCTCCTCGCGGCTGAAGCGTCCCATCGATTCCTCCCTCCCCCGATGCCCGGGTCGACGCGGCGCCTCCCGGGACGGGGTGCGCGGTCCGGGCGGGGCCCGGCGATCCTACCCGGATCCCCCCGACGGCGGAAGGCCTCCACCGAGGACTTGCGTGCCGCGGCCGACGACGCCTACCGTGGGCGCGCGGGGCACCCGGGAGGGACGGGGTCGGAGGGCCCGTGGAGAACCGCGACTGCCGTCCGGGGCGCCGCGCGGCGCTGCTCCTCGCGCTGCTCCTCGCGCTGCCCGGCGCAGACACCTGCGAGCCCCGTGAGCCGCCGGCCCGGCCCCACCCCTGCTGGCGGGAGCCACCGGGCGGACCCCTCATCGGTTTCGGAGACGGCCTCCCGATGGTCTTCTGGAACGACCCGAGCGTGCGCCGCGACGGGGACCGGTACCGGATGTGGCTCTCGGGCGGCGACCTGCGACAGGATCCCGACGCCCTCGCCGTGGCCATCTACGAAGCCACCTCCCCGGACGGGGTCGCGTGGACCCTCGATCCCGAGCCGCGCCTGCGACCGGCGGGAGGTCGCGCCTGGGACTCCCTGCGGACCGAGACGCCCGAGGTCCTCCGCGTCGGCGACACCTACCACCTCTACTACTCCGGCTGCACCGGAACCTGCGAGACTGGTGTGTACGCCATCGGCCATGCCACCTCCTCCGACGGCGTCCACTTCCGGCGGGACCCGGCCAATCCGGTGATCCGCGGCCACGACGACACAAGCCGCTGGGGGCACTCCACCGCGGCCGAGCCCGCCGCGGTGGTCCGCCCGTCGGATGGCCGCATCCTGCTCTACTTCGTGGGCATCCGCAGCCACGCGGACACCGGCCGCACCGAGTTCGGGATCCTGGCGGCCGTCTCGGACGATGGGAGCCGCTTCCGGGTGGTGGTCGACGAGGACGGGGAACCGCTCCCGGTGGTGCGGCTCGCCGCCGAGGACCCGCCGGAGTGGGCGGGTGTCTCCCACCCGGGCACCTTCGCGGACCCATCCGGGCGCATCCACCTCTTTCACAGCGTGGTGACGCATGCTTCGCCCTTCCGGACCGTGCGGATCGACCACCGGGTGAGCGACGACGGTCTCGCCTTCCGCGAGGTGGAACGGGGCGTGGTGGTCCGGCGGCGGTGGCACGACCACATGGTCCACGCGCCCTCACCGCTGCTCGAAGGCGGCGGGCTCCGGCTCTATTTCGCGGGCTTCATCGACCTCTCCCGCCCCCGATTCCGCGCGGGGATCGGTCTCGCGGTGCGCCGGCCGGAATGCCCCTGAACGCGGGGCTCAGCGCCCTCCCTGGATGTACTGCTGCAGCTCCTCGATGGTCATCTCGC
>JALSIO010000243.1 GCA_026989995.1 Myxococcales bacterium | reverse complement strand
TCCCGGGCGGCGGCCCCGGATCCGCCGGCGGAACCCGGCGTGCCGCGCCCGGTGCGGTCCTTCGCAGCCGGCGCCACGCCGCCGGATGCGGACGCGGGCGGGGACCCGGGTCGCCGGGTGCCCCGCCCGGGCGCCCCCGCCACCTCCGGAGTCGGCGCGAGCCGGCGGGGCGGCTCGGAAGGGGCGCGCGCGTCCGGCGCTCCGGTCGTCTCGGGGCCGCCTCCAGCGGACGCGGATGCCCCGTCCCGAGCGGCTGCCCCGTCGGAGACCGGGACTGACACCGAAACACGTTGATCCGCAGGTGGCTCCCGTCGTCCGGAATGACCCTCGGGCGGCTCGGGCGCAGGAGGGGATGCAGGCGGACGCGCAGGCGCCCGGCCGTCGCCCTCCCGACCGCCGCCCGGAGCGGGCAGCCCACCGCGAGCATGCACCTGGTCGCGGAAGGGGGATTCCGGGAGTACGGCCGCGGACACGGGCGCCGCCTGCGACGCCGCCTGCGACACCGGCTCACCGGCGCCCGGCGACTCGGGTGCGGGAGCCGTCGGGAAGGTGGGCCGGATCGACCGGGGCTCCGCCGGTTCCGCCGGAGGCCCCCCTTCGGCCGGCCCGGCCCGGCCGGGCGCACCGTCGGGCACCGCGGCGATCTCGGGAGGCGGGGAAGACTCCCCCCGGAGACCCTGCGATCCGGGCTCGGCCGGCGAGGGAGCTGGCGGCGGTGTGTCCTCACCCGGCGGGGCCTTCGCGGCTGCCCGCGGCGGTGCGGCCGCCCGGTCCGGAGATGCCCCCTCCCCCACGGACAGGACGGGTGCGCCCGGTTCGTCGGCGGCGTCTGGCCCGCCCCGGCGTGCCTCCTGCGCGGCCTCGAGCCCGGACGCCGAAGCCCCCTCGCGCGACGGGCTCTCCGACGCAGTCGGTTCCGCAGCGCGCAGGCCTTCCGCCGCGGCCGGGCCCGAGGCGGCCGTACCGGGCACGGACCCCGTGTCGGCCGACCGGGCCTCCGGAGCGGCCTGCTCCGGCCCCGGCGATCCCGAAGCGCGTGCCGGGGCCAGGGTGCCCGGGCTCGTCGTTTCCTCCGCCGCTCCCGGGGGCGCGGGGGACGCACGGGCAGCAGGGGACGGCTCGCGACCACCGGGACCGGCGTCGATCGGGGCACCGGGCGACGCCCGAGCCACCGCGGGCTCACGGATGCCGGCCTCCAGCTGCGGCGTCCCGCCGGCACGGGCAGCCTCCGAGGAAGGCGGCCCCGCGCCGGCAGCGGCCGCAGGCCCCGCCTCGTCGCCGGATCCCGGGAGCCGGCCCGTGCGGAGGTAGGCCGCGGCGGCGGTCTCGAGCCGGCGCGGGTTCCCCGCGGAGAGCCGGTGCAGGGCCTCCACGGCGGTGCGGTCGAAGCGGGCCACGACCTCCGGAGGTGCGCCGGCTGCATCGAGACGGCAGCGCAGGATCTGCTCGGTCTCCTCCGGTCGGAGGCCGGCGGCGAGGGCCACTTCGATCGGCCGAAGGGCTTCGAGCAGCGAGGTGAGGTTGCGCTCGCGACCGAGCACGACGACGGGACGGAGCGACCCTTCGGAAGCCTCGGCCATGGCCCGAAGCCGACGGGCGGTTTCAAGGGGCATGGCGTCCGCGTCGTCGAGCAGGAGGAGCAGAGCGGAACCACGGCGCCGGAGCATCCACGAGGTGGCGACGAGCTGCGCCTCGGGATCCTGGCCGAGGTCGAGGCCGAGGAGGCCGAGCGCCACCCGCGCGAGCTCCGCGGGCTCGAGGGCCGCGTACGGGAGCTGGACGGCGGTCAGGCGGCCCCGGAGCCGCCGGGCGAGCTGGGCGAGCAGGGTGCTGCGCCCGCACCCGGCCGGACCGCGGAGACACACGACGGCACTTCCCCCGAGGACTGCGCGCTCGAGCTCCTGAAGCGCACGCTCCCCGGCCTGCCAGGGAACCCACCGCTCGGGATCGACGGTGGGCGTGAAGGGATCCCGCCGTGCACCGCCCTCACTCATCGCGCGTCATCCCGGGCTCCGTCGGGGTCGGAGGGAGCGGACCCTCCACACTCGCGAGCCATTCCCGGACTGGTGGCTCGGCCCGCGGGAAGTCGAGGATCCGGACCCGGGTGAGCAGGCCGGGCTCCACGAGCACCGGACCGAGGCGAAGCGCCGGATCGAGATCCAGCCGCAGGAGCACCGCACGGGGCGGCAGCCGCACCGGCGGCCCCCCCACCGCCCCCCGCCCGAGCACGACACCGCTCGAGACATCGAGCGCCACGAAGGGTGTCCCGCTCCGGTCCGGAGGGATGGCCCAGTCGAGGGATCGCGACCGGTCCACGTCGACGGCGCCCAGGCATTGCGGCGGGGGGTCGTCGCCGAGGGCGAGGACGGTGAGCTCTGCACCGGCGTCCACGAGGCGGGCCGCCGCCGCGCAGGTATCTCCGCCGCATTCGCCTCGGAGGTCGCTCAGCACGATCACCCGCGGTGCGGGGTCGCCGGGCCCGCTCGGCACGCGGCGTGCGAGTCCCCCGAGTGCCACGGCAAGAGAGGCCTCTCCCCCGGGCTGGAGATCGCCGAGCGCGTTCGGTCCATCGAGCCACCTCGCCGGTCCGCAGGTCCCGGCGCCGTCCCCCCCGAGGAGCAGCACCTCCAGCGGAGCGTCCTCGCCGGCCGCCGCCGCGATCGCGCGGGCCGCCTCCCGGGCGGCGGCGAAGGGGGACGGGCGCTCCCGATCGGCCGCCGCCATGGAATGGGTGGCGTCGAGCACGATCACGAGGGGCCGCGGGCGGCTCCCGTCGACGGGGGGCGGCCGGACGTCTCCGGCGAGCACCTCCACCAGGAGGCCCCCGGGCGGCGGCGGCGGCCCGGCACAGGCGAGCGCCGCGGCTGCGAGCCCGACGCCGAAGGCGAGTCGGGAGGGGCTGCGGACCGGGCCGCTCATCCCGCCTCCCCGCTCCGACCCCGGCGCACCGCCTCGAGGGCCCGGCGGACCTTGGGGGGTGTCTCGAGGGGATCGAGCTCGAGGCCCGGGTTCGCGTCGAGGGCGTGGCGGAGGCTCTGGCGCGCCTGCTCGTTGCGACCGAGAGCGAGCTGGGCGGTCGCGGCCGCGAGCTCCGCCCGCACCCGCAGCGCGGCCACCGCCGGACCGGCGCCCAACTGCCCGAAGTGCGGGCGCAGCCGAAGCGCCGCCTGCTCGGCCTCCTCGAAGCGCGCCTCCCGCAGCAGGGCCTCGGCGCGCTCGACCTCCCGAGCCAGGGCCGTGAGCCGCAACGCGTCCGGGCCGGGCCGAAGCGGCTCTGGCGAGGGCCGGGGCGGTGGCGGAGGAGCCACGGCGACCTGCTCGACCCGCGCCTCGAGCCACCTGCCGAGCTCCGACGGCCCGCCTGGATCCGCGGCGAAGACGCGGCGCGGATGGGCGACGCGGACGGGCCGCGTGCGCGCGAGCACCCCCTCGAGGTCGCCGTCCTCGGCGATCAGGCAGCGGGCGTGGAGCACGAGCCTCCGGGTGTCGAGGGGACGAACGGCCTCCAGTCCGCGCGCGGCGCGGAAGAGCTCCCGAACCCGCAGGACGGCGTAGCGGCGGAGAACGGGGTCGGGATCGGCCGTGGTGGGCAGCGGCGACGGCTCGCCGGGCCATGCCCGGCAGGCCGCGGGGACCCCCGCGTCGGCCCCGGACGCGGCGCCGAGCAGGGCGAGCAGCGCGCCTGCCCCCGCCGCGAGCCAGCCCGGGCTCCGCCGGGCCTCCCGGATCCGAAGCACCGGCTTCATGGCCCCCTCACCCCGGGCAGTCTAGGCCAGCGACTGCTCCCCGGCGGCCGCCCGGCCTTCGGTCTCTTCGGCGAGGCCCACCCCGCCCTCAAGCCCGGAGCAGGCCCGGTTGCCCGCCCCGGAAGCGGCCGCCTACCCTCCCACTCCCATGTGGGGGGCGCCCCAGGGGCGAGGAGAGCTGATGGCACGACAACCGGACTCCCGGCGGCCGGGCCAGGCGAGGCCGGATGCGGTGGCGCGCATCCGCGTCCGCGTCCGGGTTGGCGACGATCGGAT
>JALSIO010000242.1 GCA_026989995.1 Myxococcales bacterium | reverse complement strand
ACCCGACCGCCCGACGCTCGCTGTTGTCCGGGAGACCCAGACCTGGCGGCGCGCGGCCATCGGGCGGACCTGGACCGTCGAGTCCGTCCTGAGCCTGCCCGGTGCCGTCTCCCAGGCACCGCCCGGCTCGCATCTCCGTTGAAGCTCGTGCGGCGCACCATCGTGCTCGCCGAGGAGCGCCCCTTTCTGCGGGAGCCCACGGCCGACGTCCTGCGCCGGCTCGGCACGGTGATCAGCACCGGGAGCGGGCGTGAGGCGCTGGCGGTGGCCCGGGCACAGGTGCCCGACCTCGTGGTGACCGACCTCGATCTCGAAGACATGGGCGCCGAGAACCTGTGCCACGCCCTGGCCGGGGATCCCGAGCTCCGCCTGGTCCCGGTCCTGGTCCTCTCGCGCAGCGATCTCGCCTCGGATCGCGCCCGCGTGCTCCGCGCCGGTGCCCGGGACGTCCTCTCCAAGCCGGTCGACCGGATCGAGCTGCTCGCCTCGGCGCGGCGCTTCCTCGACTTCGTGATCCCGCAGGGCCTCCCGCGGGTTCCGGTGGAGGCGCCGGTGCGGGTCCTCGGGCCCGGGCACCGCGGGTTCTGGCACATGCGGAACCTGTCTCGGGGGGGTGCCTACGTGGAGGCGGCCCGTCCCGTCCGACCGGGCGCGGAACTGCGGATCGAGTTCGAGGTGCCCGGCATCGAGGGGCGCTTCCGGCCCTCGGCCCGCGTCGTCTGGTCCCGCCCACCCGCGCGCGGCCGGCCCGGGGGCATGGGCCTCCACTTTCTCGGTCTCGACGGCCCGAGCTCCCGCCGCCTCGGCCGCTACGTGGAGCAGCGCGCCCTCCCCCTCGCCGAGTAGGCCGGCCACCGGCCCCGACGCGCCGCCCCGCCGCGCGTCGCCGCCGCACCGGGGCGGCCCGGGCGGCCCGAGCCCCCGGTGCCGCAGAAGCAGGTGGGCGGGCGGCGCGCACCGTGCGCACCGCCCGCACCCCGATCGCAGGGAGGGAGGAGGGCCCCGAAGGGCTCAGGGGGTCAGATCGTCGATCAGCCCGTGGTGGACCGGGCCCATGTTGGGGCGGTCGAGCAGCAGGCCGACGATCCGGTCGCCCTGGCGGACGATGCGGACGTGCCGGGTCGTGCCCCCGGGCCGGTCGAGCATGCGGCGGGTCTCCACCACCACCGGCTCGTCGCGGTCCGGGTCCACCGGAAGCTGGAGGATGGGCTGCGGGACCGAGGCGGTGCGGAGCCGGGAGGTTCGGCGGTAGACCGGCGCCCCCGAGCGGGTCCGCCCCGTGAGACGCCGCCCGTCGCGGCGCACGACCGAGTCGAGAGCCACCTCGCCCACCGGAGCCGGGGTGGCGAGCGCCATCGGCGCCGCCTCGCCGCCCTCGCGGTTGAGGGCCCGCAGGCGCTCGAGCCGCGCCGCGAGGCGTCGGGCGTAGGCGTCCTGGGCGCCCGGATCGGTCGCGGTGAGGTGTTCGTAGTCGGCGAGCGGCTCGGTCCGGCGCAGGCGGGCCTCGTCGCGATAGCGCGCCGGGATGCGCCGCGCGTCGTCGGTGAAGGCGAAGGTCCCGTCCTCGGTGCGCCACTCGTAGATCCGCCCCGCCGAGGCCACCGCAGGCAGCGTGGGAGGGAGCAGGAGTACGGCCAGCAACAGCGTGGTTCGAAAGCTCATCTCGGCATCTCCAGCAGCGGAATCCCCTCGACCGTGGGTCTCCCCACGCGCGCGAAGGTGACGTGGGCCGGATCCGGGGCGGCCCTGCCGAGGCCGGAGCCCCCCGGTCGGGTGCCGGGGCCGGCCGGCAGGGGGGCGTTGACACCCCTGAATCGGTGGCTTTAATTCTGCCTGCCCTGATGCGGGGTAGAGCAGTCTGGTAGCTCGTCGGGCTCATAACCCGGAGGTCGCAGGTTCGAATCCTGCCCCCGCTACCAATCGCCCCCCAGGACCGCGGGTCCTGGGGGGTTTTCGTTCCAGGCGGCCGTGGCCCGGGAGCGCGGCAGCCCGCACCTCCGGGCCACCGCCGAACCATCCGGACCACGCCTTCGCAGCGCCCCGGTGGACACCCGGGGCCGGGTGCGGGCATTGTCTGAGGCACGCCGCCCCGGTCCCCATGGCGGCGAGCCTGCTCGGCGGGGGGCGCGGGGCAGGCCGAACGGCGGCTCCGGGCGGTACTCGACCTCGAGGGGCTCGAGGGCGGAGGCATGCCCCCGCCTCGGCCCTCGAGCTCATGCAGGACGCGGCCGGCACCTACGACGAAGCGGTGCTCCGGGCGCTCAAGGCGGTTCTCTCGGAGGAGGCCCCCGCCCAGGAGGTCCGCGAGGTGGACGTCGAGGGGCTTCGCGTGGGCATGGTGCTCCTCGACGACGTGCAGACGGTGGACGGGCGCCTGCTCCTCGCCCACGGCCAGGCAGTCTCCCCGAGCATGCTCGAGCGCCTGCGGAACTTCGCCGAGAACATGGAGATCCAGGAGCCCGTGCGGGCGCTCTGCCCGGCTCCCGGCTGAGCCGGATCGTCAGGCCCCTCCGCAGTCCGGCGGCGCCGGGGCGTCGAGGGCGCGGAAGACGCCCCGCCCATCCGGGCCGGTCCCCGTGTCGCGGCGCACGCTGCCGCCGAAACGCGCGCACACCGTCGCGGCATCGCCGAAGTCGATGCGCAGCTCGAGGGAGCCCTGGCCGGGTTCGTCGAGCGTGAACGGGATGGCCCCGGCCCGCCCGTCACAGCGGACCACGAGCCGGCGTCCGCGCTGGACCACCAGCGTGCGACACGGTCCCGCCGCGCCGGCCGGGTCGCGGTACACGTAGCCGGCGTCCCCGGCCGGGACGCCCAGCCCGCGCCAACTTCCGCCCGCCGGGAGGGGGAAGGTCGCGGTCTCGCCGCTTCCCGGGTTCCGCAGGATCACGGTGGCACCCGCCAGGCGGGGATCCGCCCCCGTACCCGGCCGCGGCACCTCGAGGACGGGATCGCGCAGCGTCGCCGCGATCCGCCGGGCCTCCGGGCTCCCAGCCCGGTCCCGCACCAGGATCCGGCTTCCGGCCACGGGCCAGGAGCCGGCCAGGTTCTCGAGGGCGAAGTCCAGGCAGGCCGGACCGGCGCTGATCGGGTTGCAGCGCGCCACCCCTCCGCCCGGGAGCGTCACCACGTAGCCCATCCCGAAGGGATCCGGCACCGGGTAGTCGGTGCTCACGAACTGGGCCCCGCTCGCGAGGGCGAGGTCGCGCCGGGTGGTGTCGCCGACCCGGGCCTCGAGGGTGTCGGCGTCCGCGCGGGTGCGCACGAGGAAGCCCCGGGCCACGAGATCGCGGATCTCCGCCTGCGCGGCGATGGGGTCGTTCCGCTTGGCGAAGGCCGCCACGTCCTCGCCCGGGGAGGAGTCCACGAAGAGCACCCGCCCTTCGAGCGAGGGGTGCCCCTGCAGGTAGAGGTCCCGAACCGCACCTCCGTTGTCGAGCGCGAAGAGCACGCGCCCCCGCACCTCCCGAAGCGTGGGCCAGCCATCCCGGCGGATCGCCTCGGCGAGGGTCCGGTGGCGGCCGCGCACGAAGTCCGGCGTGATGAGCCGGTCTTCGGGAAACACCGAACGGATCTCGGCGTCGAGGGCATCGAGCTCCTCCGGACCGATGGGCACGGGGATCACGAAGGGAAAACCGAAGTCCGGCTCGATGGGGTCGTCCTTCGCCTCGATGAGGATGGCGATCGGCAGGTGCTCGGGGTGCGCGTCGGACCACGCCTTTACGTCGAGCAGGCAGTCGACGAGCGTGGGACAGGTGGTGCGAAAGTCGACGTCCTGGATGTGCAGGACCTTGATGCCGGGGGGGTCGAGCTCGGCGAGGTGCGCCGCGGGATCGAAGAGCGTGAGGCCGAGCGGCTCGGCGTAGAGCCCGCCCGCCGGGTCGAAGAAGACGTCGAGCTCGATCTGACGGATGCCCTGGAACTCGAACTGCTCCACCAGGGGCAGGTGGGTGTACTCGAGGGTCGGGGCGACAGCCGGCACGAACGAGGCGAGGACCGCGAGCAGCGCCGGCTCGGGTTGGATG
>JALSIO010000241.1 GCA_026989995.1 Myxococcales bacterium | reverse complement strand
CGTAGGCCTTGAGGCCCATCTTCCTCTCGGCGACGAAATACCCGAGACCGGGCGTCCCGCGTTCGACCACGAAGGCGCGGTGCCCCGCACGTCCCAGCGCCGGGTCGATCGTCGCGAAGACGACGATCCAGTCGGCACGGCCGGCGTTGGCGGCGAAGGATTTGGCGCCATCGAGGACGTAGGTGTCCCCCTCGCGCCGGGCCCGGGTCGAGATCGCCGCCACGTCGGATCCGGCTCCCGGCTCCGTCATGGCCAGCGACCCCCACCGGGGCCGGTCGGGATCGAGGAAGGGTCCGAGGAAGCGCCGCTTCTGCTCCGGCGTGCCCATGGCGAGCACGGCGGGCTCGCCCAGGCCGGGACCCGGGAGCGCCACCGCGACCCCCCGATCCCAGTACGAGAGCTCCTCGGCGAGGAGCAGCGCCCCGAGCGCACCCCCCCGCCCCGCCGTTCGGGCACCGCCGCCCGCACCCTTCCGGGCCGCGCTCTCCTCGGGCCGCCACCGCGTGCGCCCCTGCCCGAGTGCCAGCCAGCGCGCGAAGAAGGGATGGTCCGGCGGGAGGGGCTCCCCGTGGCGATCCGCCTCGATGCCGAGGGGCCGGATCTCCCGGCGCCCGATCGCGGCGAGCCCGTCGAGACGACGCTGCGTCTCCGCGTCGATCCGGAACTCCATCAGGCCGTGACCTCCGCCCTCCCCGCCCGGCGCTCGCACAGCAGCAGCTCCCTCCCGGCGTCCTCCCGCGCGGCGTCCACACCGCCGAGCAGCAGCGAGAGGGCGCGGGCCTCGCGCATGGCCTTCTCCACGGGATGGTCCAGCATGAAGCCGTGGCCGCCGAGGATCTGCACGGCGTTCGGAGTCACGAACAGGGCCTGCTCCGTCGCCTCGACCAGGGCGGCGGCCGCCGCCCCGACGGCGTCCTCTCCGGCGTCGACCCGCCAGGCAGCCTCCAGGAGCAGCAGGCGGGCCGCGTCCACGGCGGTGGCCATGTCGGCGATGAGGAAGGCCAGGGCCTGGTGGTGGGCGATGGGTCGTCCGAAGGCCACCCGCTCGAGGGCGTAGGCCCGCGAGTAGTCGGCCGCCCCCCGCATGACCCCGACGAGGAGCGCCGCCACGTCGAGCCGGGCGCGGGCCAGCGCGCCGCGACACGCCCCGGCCCCTGCGAAGCGCGCGCGCAGGGGGGCATCCTCCAGCTCGATCTCCGAGGCGCCCGCCGCCCGCAGACCGCTCCCCCGGACCGGCCGGCACCGGATGCCCGCATCGATCGCCCAGACCTCCGCGGGCCCGAGCACGACCAGCAGGTCCACCCGCTCCGACGGCACCCAGGGCACCGTCCCCCGGACGCGCCCGCCGGCGAGGTGCAGCTCCGCGGGCGGGCGCCCCACCAGAACGGCACGGGATCCGGGAGCTCCGACCAGGGGCGCCAGCAGCTCGCGGAGCTCGCCCTCGGACGCGTGGGCGCGCAGGGGATGGAGCGCCGGACCGATCGGGTCGAGGCCCAGGGTGGCCCCGGGATCCACCACGGCCAGCTCTTCGAGGACCACCGCCCGCGCCAGGGCTCCCAGGGAGGCACCCCCCAGCACTTCCGGCCAGTCGACGGCGGCGAGCCCCGTCTGCACGAACCGCTCCACCACCTCGTTCGAAACCGCCCGCGCCGACTCGAAGCGCCGCAGGCCCGGCCCAAGCTGGTCGACGGCGAAGGATCGGGCCGTGGCGCGCAGCAGCTCGACCTCTTCCGGAAGGGCGAAGTCGATCATCGAAGGGCGGGGATCACCACGTCCCGCATGCGCTCCATGTGGCCGAGCACCTTCTCGTTCGCGAGGCCGCCCAGGCGGGTCCAGCAGAGCAGGTGGTCCACCCCGGCGTTCTCCCGGAGGTCGCGAACGCGCTCGGCCACGTATTCCGGTTCGCCGCAGATCACCGCGCCGTGGTCGAGGAGCTGGTCCCATTGCACCTGGCGGGCCAGATCCCGGATCTGGGCGTACCACTCGTAGGTCTCGATGGGGGGCTGGCCGAGCTTGGAAGCCACGTATTTGCCAAAGGTGCGGAAGTACCAGATGACCGGGTCGGCGAACTCCCTGCGCGCCTGCTCCTGGTTCTTGCCGGCGTAGACCATCACCAGCGCTCCGACCTCGTGCCCCGCCGGATCGTGCCCCGCCCGGGCGAGCGCCTCGCGGTAGCGCTCGATCCGATCCCGGGCGACCTGGAGGGAACCGCCGAAGACCGGCGAGCAGAGGAGGTTGCAGCCGAGGCGGCCCGCCTTCTCGAAACTCTCCTCCGAGAGTGCCGCCAGCCAGACCGGCGGATGCGGCTTCTGCAGGGGGCGGGGCCGGACCTCGACGTCGTGGAAGCGGAAGTGCCGGCCGTCGAAGTGGACCCGCGGTTCCCGCCAGGCCTGCAGAAGCACCTCGAGGGCCTCGTCGAAGATCTCCCGGCTGCGGGCCTGGTCGATGCCGAAGCCCTGGAACTCGATCGGCTGGTAGCCCCGCCCCACCCCCAGCTCGACGCGGCCGCCGGAGAGGTTGTCGAGCATGGCGAAGTCCTCGGCCACCCGGAGCGGGTGGTGGAAGGGCAGGACCACGACCCCCGTGCCGAGGCGGATCCGCCGGGTCCTGCGGGCGATCGCCGCGAGCGGGAGCGCCGGGGAGGCGCAGAAGCCGTACTCGGTGAAGTGGTGTTCCGCGGGCCAGACCGAGTCGAAGCCGAACCCCTCGGCGGCCTCCATGAGCTCGACCTGCTCGTCCAACATCTCCTGGTCGCTGCGCCCCATGGGGCTTTCGAAGAGGTGCAACATCCCGAACTTCACGGCCTGCCTCCCTGTCCGGGGCCGGCATCGGACGGACCGCGGAACGGCCACCGCCTCGGGAGCCTGGGGGAAGATCCGACCTCCGGACCCCGCCTCGCCCCGACGCCTCCCCTCCTTCTCCGGCCTTCTCCGGCCGGCGGCCCGGGCCGCGGCGCGGTACGCTCTGGAGCGCCGGAGAAAGTGTTAGGTGATACCTATCACTTTCAGCTTTTCCGGTCAAGCCCGAATCGAGGGAGGGATCGATGGCGCCTTCCAGGGCCCGCCCCGGGGCCCAGGCCGACCGCGAGTTGGAGGCGCGCGCAGCGGACGGGCGGCGCTACGTGGCGCGCTCCGAGGTGCCTGCGGGCTGGATGAGCCGGGCGCGGCTGGCCCGGGCCGCCGGGGTGAGCCGCGCCACCGTCAAGCACTACGCGGACATCGGTCTGCTCCCTCCTCCCCTGCTCACGAGCCCGAACATGGGGTACTACGCGCCCGAGTGCGTGGAACGGATCCGCCTCGCGCGGCGACTGCAGGCGGAGCGACACCTGCCGCTGGAGCGGATCGCGCGCATGCTCGCCGAGCAGGGTCCGGAGCGGGTGGAGCGCGCCCTCGCCGTCTCCCGGGCCATCCGGGCGGACCTCCTCGACGCGCTCTCCGGCGAAGAAGCCCGCCCGGCGGGCCGGAGCGAGCTGCTCGCGGTGGAAGGGATCGACGACGTCGTGCTCGACGAGCTCGAGCAGCTGGAGTTGATCCGGCGGCTGCCCGGTGGTGGCGAGCCCCGCTACGACCCTCCGAGCCGCGGGTTGGTGGAGGCCGTGGGCGTGCTCCGGGCGGCGGGATTGAGCGAGGCTTCGGGGTTCTCCCTCCGCGACCTCGCGCTCTACCGCGAGCACCTGTCCGCGCTGGTGGCCATGGAACTCCGGCTCTTCTCCGAGCGGTGGAAGCCCCCGCCCGATTCCCCGGACACCGAGCGGGCCGTGCGCTCGGCCCTGCGCGACTCGCGGGCCCTGGTGCTCGCCGTGCGCGACCGCCTGCTGGCGGACGCGCTCTCGAGCGGGGACCCTCCGCAGCGGACCGGTTCGGGAAGCGGGTCGCCGCCCGGGCCCGGCGAACTCCGCCCCGACGCGGGGCGGAACCGGATGCGGGCGACCGGGCCGCGGTCGGCGGCATCTACGTCCGCGCCGACCGCGCCACCCAGGCGTCGATGACCCCGGCGAGGGAGCCCAGCGGGACCACCCGCTCGG
>JALSIO010000240.1 GCA_026989995.1 Myxococcales bacterium | reverse complement strand
GTCCATCTCGTGGGTGCCGTGCCCTACCGCGAGATCCCGAAGTGGTACGCCGGGGCCCGGGCCTTCGTCTTCCCGTCCCGGCTCGAGACCTTCGGCCATCCGCTGCTCGAGGCCCTCGCCGCGGGCATCCCGGTGGTGGCCTCGGACCTCCCCGTCTTCCGCGAGATCGGGGGCGACGCGGTGCACTACGTCGACACCACCTCCCCGGAGCCCCTGGCCGAGGCGCTCGCCGGGGTGCTCGGCGACCCGGCCGCCGCTGCGCGCCGCGAGGCGGGGCTCGCCCGCGTGCGGGAGTTCGGGTGGGATGCGGCGGCGCGACGCCTCCGCGACCTGTTGCGTACCCTGGCTGCCGGGCGCCGGCGGGACCGCGCCCGGGAAGGAGGTCCTCCGTGACCCGAGGCCGCGTGGCGCTGCTCCGCACCCGACCCCGCACCGTCCTCGCGGACACCGCACGGCTGATGGAGCTCGCGGGGGTCCGGGAGGCCCTCGACCCCTCGGTCGAGACGGCCCTCAAGATCAACATCTCCTGGCACTTCTTCTATCCCGGAAGCTCGACCACGCCCTGGCAGCTCGAGGGCGTGATCCGGGGACTCCTGGGAGCGGGCTTCTCGCGGGAGCGGATCCACGCCTGCCACAATCGGACCGTGGTCATCGATGCCCGGCTCGGAGAACGGGAGAACAAGCACCTCCCCGTGGTGGAGGCGCACGGCCTGCGAAACGTCCATCTCTACGACGAGGGCGAACAGTGGGTCCACATCCGTGACGCCGTGGGTGAGCTCTGCGACGAGTTCCTGGTGCTGAACGAGGTCTACCCCCGCGGCTTCCACATTCCCCGGAGGCTGCTCGGAGAGAACATCGTGCATCTTCCCACCGTGAAGACCCATGTCTTCACCACCACCACGGGGGCCATGAAGAATGCCTTCGGGGGCCTGCTGAACGAGCAGCGCCACTGGACGCACCCGGTGATCCACGAGACCCTGGTGGACCTGCTGCGGATCCAGCAGCGCATCCACCGGGGCATCTTCGCCGTGATGGACGGCACCTTCGCAGGCGACGGCCCCGGGCCCCGGTGCATGATCCCCTCGGTGCGAAACGTGATGCTGGCCAGCGCGGACCAGGTCGCCATCGACGCCGTGGCGGCGAAGCTCATGGGTTTCGACCCCATGCAGATCCGCTACATCCGGCTGGCGCACGAGCTCGGCCTCGGCGTGGGCGACCCCTCGGAGATCGAGATCGTGGGCGACGAGGACGCCGCCCGGGAGAACTGGCACTTCCAGGGTCCGTTCCGGAAGATGACCTTCGCCTCCCGGATGCAGCACAGGATCTACTGGGGTCCGCTCAAGCGGCCGCTCGAGTGGTCGCTCAAGACCTGGCTCGCCCCCTGGGCCTATGTCGCGAGCGTGCTCTACCACGACAGCTTCTGGTACCCGCTCTACGCCGACCGGCGCATGCGGGAGTGCCTGGCCAGCGAGTGGGGGCGGCTCTTCGAGGGATTCGAGACCGCCCGAGCCGACGAGTTCGGCTACCCGGAGCCGGGCCCGCTACCGGCGGGGGCCCGCCACGGGGGCGTGCGCACCTTCCTGCAGTCGCTGCGACTGCTCGGAACCTGCCTGCGGGAGGCCCCGGAGATCGCCGCCCGCCGCCGCGCGCGCCGACTCCCCGCCGGCTGATCTGGCCGACCCGGCTGGTCCGGCCGATCCCGGAAGCCGCCCGCCCGGCGGGGCGAAGGCGATGAAGGCCACCCCGCTGGCCGGATCCTCGAGCGCGAGGGCGAAGCGGTAGCCGTCGAGCTTCTGCCCCGCGAGATGCGGATGCCGCCGCAGCGCCCCGGGGAGCCGCTGGGGGTCCCGCACCACCTCGGCCGGCAGCGCGTAGTGCACCGACGCCAGCAGCCGGTAGCCGCGGCGCCACGCCAGCGCGAGGAGCTCGCCGCGGCGGAGCGCCTCCACGCCCTCCGCGTCGAGGGCCAGGCCGATCCCGCTCAGCACCGGGCGGCGAAGCGAGAAGCTCAGGATCCCGTCGTCGAACTCCACCACGCCGCACCCACCGCACAGGCGCTGCAGCGCCGCGTCGGTCTCCGCGCGGTGGGCGAAGACCCGCGCCTTGCGCAGCCCGACCTTTCCCTCCCGAAGGTGGGAGACGAGGGTGTTGGCGTGCAGCAGGGCGAGGAGCGACGCGCCGAGCAGGAGCAGCCGGCGCGGCCCCGGCCGGGCGAGCGCGCCGGGCGCCCCCGCCAGGCTCCCGAGCCATCCGACGAGCAGCAGCCCCGCGCCGAGCACCGCCGCGGGGTAGTACCACTGCCCCTGGTGCCACAGCCCCACGAAGAGGAAGCCGTGGCCGGTGCGAGCGAGGATGTAGGCGGCCAGCACCAACTCGGGCCGAATCGCTCCGTCTCCATCCCGAAGCCGCCGACGGGCGAGCCACAGGGCGCCGGCCGCCACCGCCGCCGGCGCCACCATCTGCAGCACGCGCCAGGCCTCCGCATCCCAGACCGTCCCGGCCCCGGGGCGAAGGTCGAGGAAGGGGAGGAGCGTGGTACCGAGGGCGTAGAGGTTGCGCAGCGCCCCCTCGATCGGGCCTCCCGCCTTCGCGGCACCGCTGACCGGCATCGCCAGCCCCGCGTAGCGCAGGTTCCAGATCAGGTACACCGCGAGGCCCAGCGCGGGCAGGGCTGCCACGCGGAGCGCGCGCAGCCCGCCGCGCCGCCAGTCGGGCTCCGCCAGGAGAACGGCTCCCGCCACCACCGGGACCAGGAAGACGTCGTCGAGGCGAGCGGCCACCACGGCCGCGAGCAGCGCCGAGAGCCCGGCGTCGGCCCCCGCGCCCGCACCGGGGCGGTGCGGTCGGGCGCCCGTCAGCACCAGGGCCAGGGCTCCGAAGGCGGCCACGGAGGCGGCGGACTCCATGCCGTTGGCAAAGGACCAGAGCGTGCCGTAGGTGGGGCGGATGGGCGGCAGCAGGAGGGCGAGCGCACCCGGCACGAGCCCGAGGAGCACGAGCCCGGACGCCCCCAGGCGCCGCCGGGCGGCGACCGCGAGGAGGCCCGCGCCGAGGGCGAGCAGCCCGGCCGAGAGGGCGTAGGTGGCCCGCAGGCCCGCGCCCGGGTCCGGAAGGACGGCGAAGATTCCGCGGAGGAGCGCCCCCCAGAGCGGATGGAAGCCGTTGGTGGGGTACTGGCCGTCGAAGGTGAAAAACCCCGCCTCCGCGGACCGCAGGGCCAGGGCGAGGTAGTAGAAGGCATCCGACGCGAAGAGGCGGAAGGGAGCCACGCCGCCCTGCTCCGCGAGAACGAGAAGCGGCGGGTGGAGGACGAGGCCCGCCACGAGCGCGAAGAGTCCGAGCTCCCGCCGGCTCACCGCGCCGCCCCTCCGGGCGCCGGGGGCAGGAGGGATGCGAGCGCCCGGGCGAGAATCCGGCTGAACACCCGCGCCCCCTCGCGGTTCAGGTGGGAGCGATCCCGGTAGAGCGCCGGATCCCCGAGCTCCGGGTGCTCCTCCTCGGTGAGGGGCAGGAAGCGGGCGCCCTCCTCGGCGGCCAGCCGGCGAAAGACGGCGAGGGCCCGCCGCTCCGCGCCGATGGGCGGAACCCCGCCGCGATACCGGGGACCGAGGATCAGGACCACCGGGATTCCGGCCTCGGAGCCGGCCCGGACGAAGGCCCGGAACTGCGCCACGGCTTCCGGCCGGGGGCGTGCGCCCCGGTGTGCCGAGAGCACCGGCTGCGGCGGGAGCGCCGCGGGGTCGAGGCGACCTTCGAGCGGCTCGAAACCATCCCCGGTGGGAGCGCGCCGCCGCGCCGCCGACAGGAGCAGCGGCACCGCCGCCGAGTTGAAGCGGTAGAGATGGGAGCGCAGCTTGACCCGTGCCCGCCAGCCCGGAAGCTCGAGGATCTCGCGCACCACGGGGCTTCGCTCCAGGTAGGGGGCGAGCACGAGCGCGCGCTCGTGGCGGAGCTCGTAGACCTCCTTCGGGTCCACCTGCAGCACGAAGAGCCGCGCGCGGGTTCCGGCCCGGAGCAGCAGATCCTGCACGCCCC
>JALSIO010000239.1 GCA_026989995.1 Myxococcales bacterium | reverse complement strand
CTCGAAGGCCGACGGGTCCGGCACGCTCCTCCGGGACACGCTGCCCCGGAGCTGCCGGACGGAGGCGTACTCGTGCTCCTCCATGAAGCGCTCGATTCCGGCCCGGATCGTCCTCAGGTGCTCCGGCCCGTGGCGAAGGAGGGCCGAGGCGAGCATGGTGACGTCGGCACCGACGAGCAGCGCCTTCAGCGCATCCCCGGCCCGGTGCACGCCCCCGGTGGCGGCAAGGGACGCCTGGACCCCCCCGTGCAGGATCCCGATCCAGCGAAGGGGAAGCAGCAGGTCGCGAGGGCTCGAGAGCTCGAGGCGGGGAACGACCTCGAGGGACTCGAGGTCGAGGTCGGGCTGGTAGAAGCGGTTGAAGAGGACGAGTCCGTCCGCGCCCGCCTCCACCAGGCGGTGGGCCATCCGGGCCAGCGCCGTGTACCCGGGCCCGATCTTGACGGCGAGCGGCAGCCCGACCTCGGCGCGAACGGTTCGGACCAGCTCGACGTGGCGGGCTTCGACCTCCTCGGAGGTGGTGGAGGGATCCGCCGCCACTTCGTAGAGGTTGAGCTCGAGCGCGCGGGCCCCGGCCTCCTCGAGCAGTCGTGCGTACTCGAGCCATCCTCCGGGTGTGGTCCCGTTGAGACTGGCGATCACGGGGATCCGAAGGGCGGTCCGGGCGGCGGCGAGGAGCTCCAGCAGCCGATCCGGCCCGGCCTCGCAGCCGGCCGGCTCCGGAAAGACGTTCCAGGCCTCGGAACCCACGTGGGCGCCCCGCTCGAGCAGACCGTGGAGGTGCAGGGCGGTCCGGGTGATCTCCTCCTCGAAGAGCGACGGGAGCACGACGGCGGCGGCGCCGGCATCCTCCAGGCGGCGGAGTCCGTCGAGGCTTCCCGTGAGCGGCGACGAGGAGGCCACGAGCGGGTGGTCGAGCTCGATCCCGAGGTAGCTCGTGCGCAGGCTCGCCCGACTCATGTGCCCTCCGCCCGTACTCCGCTCTCCCGCCCGGGCTCGTCGGCGGCCAGCGCGCGCTCGATCCCGGCGAGCTGCTCGTAGAATCGCCACCGCTCGTCTGCGTCGCGCTGTGCCAGGCGCAACAGGTGCCGCGCCCGTTCGGGATCGGAGCGCGCGAGCATGGCGAAACGGGCCTCGCGCAGCGCGAACTCGGCGAGGGGCAGCGAGGGGCGCCGCGAGTCGAGCCGGAAGGGCCGGGCGTGGGGATCCCGGCCGGGGTGGAAGTGGTAGAGGGGCCAGAACCCGCTGCGAACCGCGTCGCGCTGGTGGCCCATCGAGCGCGCCATGTCGATCCCGTGGGCGATGCAGGTGGAATACGCGATCACGAGCGAGGGACCCTCCCAGGCTTCCGCCTCGATCAGGCAGCGGAGGGCATGCTGGTCGTCGGCCCCGAGGGCGACCTGGGCGACGTAGACGGTGCCGTAGGCCATGGTGACGAGCCCGAGGTCCTTGCGCGGAAGCCGCTTCCCGCCGGCGGCGAACTTGGCCACCGCGGCCCGCGGGGTGGCCTTGGATGCCTGTCCCCCCGTGTTGGAGTAGACCTGGGTGTCGAGAACGAGGACGTTCACGTTGCGGCCGGATGCGAGCACGTGGTCCAGGCCGGCCGATCCGATGTCGTAGGCCCAGCCGTCCCCGCCGACCAGCCAGATGCTGCGCGGGAGCAGCTCCGCCAGCACCAGCAGGAGCCGCGCGGCCCGGGGATCGCCCTGCCCGGCGAGGGCCTCGACGGCCGGGCGGAGGGCTTCGATCCGCTGACGCTGCCGGGCGACCGCGGCCTCGTCGCGTCCCGACTCGGCGAGCACGCGGTCCACGCGCTCCGGGTGCAGCCGATCCCGCAGGCTGCGCAGGAGATCCCGGGCTTCGCGGGCGTGCCATTCCTGGGCGAGCAGGAGGCCGAGCCCGAACTCGGCGTTGTCCTCGAAAAGCGAGTTGGCCCACGCCGGTCCGCGGCCATCCCGGCCCGGCGTCCACGGCGTCGTCGGAAGGTTTCCCCCGTAGATCGAGCTGCAGCCGGTGGCATTCGCGACGAGCAGGCGGTCGCCGAAGAGCTGGGAGAGGAGCTTCAGGTAGGGCGTCTCGCCGCAGCCCGCGCAGGCGCCGGAGAACTCGAAGCGCGGCTCGAAGCACTGGACCCCCTTGACGATGCCCCGGTTGACCCGGGTCCGGTCGATCTCCGGAATCGAGAGGAAGAAGTCGAAGCTCTGGCGCTCGGCCTCGCGCAGCGCTTCGGCCGGTCGCATCATGAGCGATTTTCGCTTCACCTCCTCCTTGGAGCGCGCCGGGCAGACGTCGGCGCATAGGCCGCAGCCGGTGCAGTCGTCCGGGGCGACCTGGATGGTCATCCGCATGCCGGGAAGCTCGCGGGAGCGGAAGGGGCGCGAGAGGAAGCCCTCGGGCGCACCGTCGAGCACCCGCGGCTCGTAGACCTTCATCCGGATGGCGGCGTGCGGGCAGACCATGGCGCACTTGCCGCAGTCGATGCAGAGCTCCGGGTCCCAGGCCGGGAGCTCGGCAGCGAGGGCGCGCTTCTCGAAGCGCGCGGTGCCCGTCGGCCAGGTGCCGTCCACCGGAAGCGCGCTCACGGGCAGGCGGTCCCCCCGGCCCGCGAGGAGCTCGGCCGTGACGCGGCGCACGAACTCGGGCGCATCCTCGGGAACCGGCGGCCGCCGCCGGCGATCGCTGGTGGGCGCCTCGGGAAGCGGGATCGGGTGCAGGGCCTCGAGGGCGCGGTCCACGGCGGCGAGGTTGCGGCGCACCACGATCTCACCCCGACGCCCATAGGCGCGGCGAATCGCATCGCGGATGGCGTCGAGCGCCCGCTCCCGGGGCAGGACGCCGGCGAGCGCGAAGAAGCACGGCTGCATCACGGTGTTGATGTGCCCACCGAGCCCGACCTCCCGCGCCACCCGGTCGGCGTCCACCGCGAAAAGGCGCAGGCCGAGGTCGAGGATCCGCTCCTGCACCTCGCGGGGCAGGGCGTCGAAGACGCGGTCGGGAGACCTCGAGCTGTTCAGGAGGAAGGTGCCTCCCGGCACCGCGGCCTCGAGCACGTCGATGCGCCAGAGCAGGCTCTCGTGGTGACACGAGATGAACTCCGCCTGGTCGACCAGGTAGGTCGAGTGGATGGGCTCCGTACCGAATCGGAGGTGGGACACGGTGACGGCGCCTGATTTCTTCGAGTCGTAGACGAAGTAGCCCTGGGCGAAAAGCGGGGTCTGCTCGCCGATGATCCGGGCCGTGCTCTTCGCCGCGCCCACGGTTCCATCGCTCCCGAGGCCGAAGAAGAGCGCCCGGACGCCCTCCTGCCCGGTCCGGAACTCCTCGTCCACCGGGAGGCTCCGGCGGGTGACGTCGTCGTGGATGCCCACGGTGAACCCGTGCCGGGGCCCGGTGGCGAGTGCGTCGAGGACGGCCTTGGCCATGGCCGGGGTGAACTCCTTGGAGCCGAGTCCGTAGCGTCCGCCCACGACCCGGGGCAGCTCGCCGGCGCGACGGCCCTCGACCGCGGCCCGCAGCAGCGCCGCGGCCACGTCGAGGTAGAGGGGCTCGCCGGGCGCGCCCGGCTCCCGGGTGCGGTCGAGGACGGCCACGGCCCGGACCTCCCGCGGCAGCGCGGCGAGCAGGGCGTCGGCGGGGAAGGGCCGGAAGAGGCGCACCTGGATCATGCCCACCCGCTCCCCGGCCACGGCGAGCGCGTCCACCGCCTCGCCGGCTGCCCCCGCGGCCGAGCCCATCAGCACGAGGACCCGTTCGGCCTCCGGGTGGCCGCGGTAGGCCACCGGGCCGTAGCGGCGGCCCGTCCGCCGGGCGAGGATCTCGAAGCAGGTGGCGAGGTGCCCGGGGACCTGGTCGTAGAAGGGGTTCGCGGCCTCTCGGGACTGGAAGAAGACGTCCGGGTTCTGGGAGGTTCCCCGGAGGGTCGGGCGCTCGGGATCGAGTCGTCGCGTCCGGTGGGCGAGGAGGGCCTCCTCGTCCACCAGGGCCTCGAGATCGGCGTCCTCGAGGGGCTCGATGACGTTGACCTCGTGGGAGGTG
>JALSIO010000238.1 GCA_026989995.1 Myxococcales bacterium | reverse complement strand
TCGCTCCCCGGCGAGGCGGGAGGCGGCTGGAAGCGCGTTCGCGAAGTCGGAGGGATTCGCACCGGAGTCTCAGAACTCCTTGTTTCCACAAGGTTTTTTGGACTCCGCGAGTCTACCAGACGGCCTAGGGGTGTCAACCGCGACTCCCGGTCACCCCCGGGGCAGGGGGATCGGGGTGACGGAGACCCGCAAGCGCCTGCACGCCGGGCATCGGGGGTGGGAAGTCCGTCGGCAGCGCCCCGGCAGAGCCTCCGGGTCTCCCCCGGTGAGGCTCCGGGCAGGACCGGATCGCCCGCTCGGCTGCACCCCGGGCGCCGGGATTCTTGACGGTGGATGTCGGTGAGGTGCCGCCGGCGGATGCGCTCTCGACGCCCCGCGGCAGCGGGCGCCAGGCCCGCACCGGGCCCGCGGGCGAGCCGGCCGGACCCCGCAGCCCGAACCCACGGGGCCCTCACCGGGCCTCCGGGAACCCGATCACGGACACCCCCTCGGGCACCTCGAAGCGAAAGCGGTCTGCCTCCACGGGGCGGTCGAGTTCCACATCGGAGAATTCGATCCGCACCCGCCCTCCGAACAGGTCGTGCACCTCGGTGGCCCGAACCAGCCCGGTGTCGGCGCCCACCTCGAGCACCAGCCGCTCGTAGGTGGCGGGGCGGCGCGGCATCAGGACCAGGCGGCCACCGGCGTCGCCGCAGTCCTCGGCCCGGATCCGGAAGCTCTCCTCGAGCCGCCCCTCGCCCAGGAGGAACTGCACCGCTGCCCCGGAGAGGAAGCCCTGGCCGACGGGCAGCTTCTGGACCTCCCGGGCCTCGGGGTCGTAGATCCAGAGGGTCACCCCGTCGCTCACCACCAGGCTCGGCTCCGGCGCCTCGTAGCGCCACCGCATCCGGCCGGGCTTGGCGAGCACCACCCGCCCGCGGGACTCCTCCACCTCCGGGGCCGCGCCGGCGAGCGCGGCCGAGCGGGTGATCTGGCGGAAGCGTGCCGAGAAGGTCCGGATGCCGTCGTACCGCTGCTGGACGCGCGCCGCGAGCGCAGGCCCGCAACCGAGGGAATCCGCATCCGCTCCGGGCGTCGCCGGCGGCCCGGGGGCCGCCGCGGAGCCCGACGCCGAATCGTCCGTCCCGTCCGTCCCCGCGGCGCCGGCCTCCCCCTTCGCAGTCCGCTCCGAGGCATAGCCCCCGGCGGCAGCGACCCGCGGAGCACCGAGGAGCCCCGCAATGAGGCCGAGTGCGAGCAGCGCACGGACCATGGCACGCCCGCTTCGACGCGGCGGCCACGCATCTATTCGGCGTCGACCGGGGGCGGCAGGTACACGTCGCGGGGCCGGGTCCCCTCCTGGGGGCCGATCATGCCCTCGCGCTCCATCTCTTCGATCATGCGGGCGGCGCGGTTGTAGCCGATCTTGAGGCGGCGCTGGACGTGGGAGATCGACGCGTTGCGGGTACGCGCCACCAGTTCCACGGCCGCATCGAACATCTCGTCCACCTCGCTCCCGCGCTCCTCGCGGCGCTCGGTCTCCTCCCGGACGCGCAGCAGGGTCTCGTCGAACTGCGGCTTGCCCTGCTCCCGGAGCCAGGTCACCACCTTCGAGACCTCCTTCTCGGACACGAAGGCCCCGTGCAGACGCCGGACCCGCGAGGTTCCCGGCGGCAGGAAGAGCATGTCGCCCTGGCCGAGGAGGTGCTCCGCCCCGTTGGTGTCGAGGATGGTCCGCGAGTCGGTGCGCGACGCCACCTGGAAGGCGATCCGCGACGGGAAATTCGCCTTGATGATCCCGGTCAGCACATCCACGCTCGGGCGCTGCGTCGCCAGCACGAGGTGGATCCCGGCGGCACGCGCCATCTGCGCCAACCGCTGGAGCGACTCCTCCACGTCGCGGGCGGAGACCACCATCAGATCCGCCAGCTCGTCGATGACCACCAGGATGTAGGGCAGGCGTCGGAGCTCGACCTCCTCTCCCTCCTCCTCCCCGGGCAGGGGCTTCAGGCGGAAGTGCGTCTCTCCCGCGCGGCGCAGCTCGTCCACCCGGGCATTGAACCGGTCGATGTTCCGCACCGAGAGGGCAGACATCATCCGGTAGCGGTCCTCCATCTTCTGCACGATTCCGCCGAGTGCGGCGGCGGCGCGCTTCGGGTGGGTGACCACATCCGCGATCAGGTGCGGGATCCCCTCGTAGATGGAGAGCTCGAGGAGCTTCGGGTCGATCAGCAGGATCTTGAGCTCGTCGGGCCGGGCGCGGGAGAGGATCGAGCACAGCACGCTGTTCAGGAAGACGCTCTTCCCGGTTCCGGTGGCGCCGGCGACGAGCAGGTGGGGCATCCGGGCGAGGTCACCCTCGACCGGCTTCCCGAAGATGTCCTTGCCGAGGGCGGCGGTGAGGCGGGAGCCGCTCTGCCGGAAGCTCGGGGCCTCGAGCAGCTCCCGCAGGTAGACCGTCTCGCGCTCCCGGTTGGGCACCTCGATGCCCACCACGGAGGTTCCGGGAATGGGTGCCACGATCCGGACCGAGAGTGCGCGGAGTGCGAGCGCGAGATCGTCGGCGAGCGCGGCGATGCGCGCGACCTTGATCCCCGGGGCCGGCTCGAACTCGTACATGGTGATGACCGGACCGGGGTGGACGGTGACCACCCGGCCGTGGACCCCGAAGTCGCGCAGCTTCTTCTCCAGGATCCGCGAGTTCATGATCAGGCTCTGCCGGTCCACGGATCGGGAGTCGCGCGGCGGGAGCTGGAACAGATCGAGGGGCGGCGGGCGGTACTCCCCCTCCGGCGCGCTCTCGTCGAAGGAGAAGCTCTCCTGGGCCGCCCCCCCGGCCTCGCGGTGCTCGACGATCTCGGGCTCCGACCGGCCGCGCTTCGTCGCTGCGCCGGCAGGCGGCGGCCCGGCCTCCGAAGCCGACGGGGCGGACTCCGCGAGCTCCTCCTCCCGGATGGCCTCCACCCGGGCCTTTCGGGCGCGCTGCTCGCGGCGCACCTCGAGCGCGCGGAAGCGCTCCGCCGCGGCCACCCCGAAGAGGTGGAGGGCCCGCGCGGCGGTGCGCCCGCCCCGGACCGCGGCCTCGCGGAGCTGCCCGAGCCTCCGCCCGGCGAGCCCGAGCCCGAGCGTGGCCGCCCGCGCCACCGCCTCCCCGGTGGCGGCGGCTGCCGCCACGGCGGCGGCCGGCGGCACGCCGAGCACACCGAGCAGGCCCACCCCGAAAAGCGCCCCGGCCACGACCAGCCCGCCGGGTCCGGAGAAGAGGGCCATCAGCGCACCGGCGGCGAAATCGCCCACCGCGCCCCCGGCCGCACCCGAGAAGCGCTCGGGGAACACGGCCGCGAGAAGCGGGGGGAGGGTGATCCACGAGAGGAGCAGGAGGAGCGCCGCGGCGATCCTCGGGCCGCCGAGCCGCGGCAGGGCGCCGCCGGCGAGCAGGCGCAGCCCCCCCAGGGCCACCGCCGCAAGCAGGCCGTAGCCGGCCGTTCCGACACTTCGGTGGATCCAGTGGGCCAGCGTGGCGCCGACCGGACCGGCGGCGTTGCCCACCGGCGCAAGGGAGAGGATGGGATCGGCCGGGTCGTAGGTGGCAAGGCCCACCGCCGCCACGCCCACGAGGACGAGCAGCGCCGTCCCGGCCCCCTCCTGCAGCAGCGAACGGGAACTATCGGAGGGGCTTCGCCGGGCGGTGCGCGCGCGGACCCTAGCCACGGTCGCCGTTCCGCCGCGGACCGGCTTCGGAATGCCGGGCACACGGAAGCCCCGACCGCGCACGGCCTCGTGCCTCCGCCCCTCTGCGGAGACCGCTCCCTGGCAGATCTCGGATCACGTCCCCCACCCCCCGGGACCGCTTCCGCCGAGAGTATGCGGGGCCCCGGATGGCGTCAACCGGAGGTCTCGGTCCCCGCCGCAGCACGGATCTCCGCCGCCTCTTCCGGCGTCCACCCCTGCAGGTCCGGATCGAGACCCGCGAGGATGGCCGCCCGGACCCGGTCCATGAGCATCTTGCGGTCCTCGGGACGAAGGCCTTCGGTGGGGATCGGGCGCCCGTAGACCACCTTGATC
>JALSIO010000237.1 GCA_026989995.1 Myxococcales bacterium | reverse complement strand
CCGATCCCACGGCCACCCCATAGATCCCGCCCACCAGCGATTCCCCGCGCCAGACCTCGACCGAATGGGCGTGGCCGAGCTCGTGGAGGCGGGTGTAGGCCCGGATCATCTCGGGGGTGAGCCAGGTTCCGGGTCCCTCCGGCCGCGGGGCCCGCGCGCAGCCCTGCACCACCTCCCGGAAGGCGCGGTCGATGCTGAAGCGGAAGCGCCCCTGCCGGAGGGTTCGCCGGAGCCGCCGGGCCACGTGGGCCTCGGCGGGGTGCAGCACCGCCCGGGGATCCGGTGAGAACCAGAGGATGGGCGGGCGTTCGAACCACGGGAAGATCCCGCTCCGGTAGGCCGCGAGCAGCCGCTCCGGGGAGAGATCCCCGCCCACGGCGAGCAGCCCGCCGGGCTCCGCCTCCCGCGGGTCGGGGAAGATCGGCGATCGACCGAGCCGGTAGACCGTCACCGCCGCGCCCGGCTCAGGGGGGCCCCGACCCCGTCGGTCCGCCGGACTCCGCCTGCGCCGCGGCGCCGCGGGCCCGCTCGAAGAGCGCCTGCGCCGCCACCGCCGCGAGCGCGCGCACGCCCACCGGGAGTGCCGCCTCGTCGATGGTGAACCGAGGCGAGTGGTTGGGGGCTGCCTGCGCCTCCGGCACGCCGGGCGGGCGGATGCCCAGCCAGAAGTAGAAGCCCGGGACCTCCTGCGCGAAGAAGGCGAAGTCCTCCGCGCCGGTGCGGGGCAGCCCGCGGCGCAGGCGGCCCGCCCCGGCCGCCCAGGCGAGGGCGGGCAGCGTGCGCTCCACGAGCTCGGGATCGTTCCAGGTCACCGGGTAGCCGACGGCGATGCGGACCTCGGCCCGGGCGTCCGCGCTCTCGGCGATGCGTTCGGCGGTGGAGCGGATCTTCTCGTGCAGTGGAGCCTGCAGGTCGGGATCGAGCGTCCGGATGGTGCCGAGCAGCTCCACCTCCTCCGGGAGGATGTTGTGCCGGACGCCTCCGTGGATGGCCCCGATGGAGACGATCTGCGGGACGCGGGCGTCCATCCGCCGGCCGGGGATGGACTCGAGGGCGAGCACGATGCGCGCGGCGGCGGCGATCGCGTCGACGCCGAGCCAGGGATAGGCGGCGTGGGTCTGCCGGCCGCGGACGGTGATCTCGAGCCGATCCGAGCCGGCCATCGCGCCTCCCGAGACCCAGGCGATCTCGCCCGCCTCGTACTGCGGAACCACGTGGAGGCCGAAGACCGCGATCGGCCGCGGGTCGGCGAAGGCGCCTTCGGCCAGCATCCGCCTGGCACCGCCCTCCTCGCCGGGAGGCGCTCCCTCCTCGGCGGGCTGGAAGACGAAGAGCACGCTGCCGGGCAGCTCCGCTCGGACGCCGGAGAGCACCTCCGCCGCGCCGAGGAGCATGGCCGTGTGGGCGTCGTGGCCGCAGGCGTGCATCACGCCCACCTCCCGGCCGAGGTAGGTGGTCCGGATCTCGGACGCGAAGGGAAGCCCCGTCTGCTCGGTCACCGGCAGCGCGTCCATGTCGGCCCGAAGCGCGACGGTGGGGCCGGGGCGCCCGCCCTCGAGCACCCCCACCACCCCGGTGGCCGCGATCCCGGTCCGGACCCGCAGGCCGAGCGATCGCAGCACCTCCGCGGCCCGGGCCGAGGTCCGGAACTCCCGGTTCGAGAGCTCGGGGTGGGCGTGGAAGTCCCGGCGCCAGGTCACCACCCGCCTGGCCACGTCCCGGCTCCGCTCCCCGATCTCGGCGAGCAGCGCCTCCGGGACGGCCGGGCCGGAGGCCGCGGCACCCACGGCCAGGAGGAGCACCGCGAGCCCCGCGCATCCGGCGCGGTGGAGGTGCACGCCGCTAGGCCCGGGGCGCATCGGGCGCGGGGTCCTGGTCTTCGGTCGCGGCGCGGGCCTCGGCTTCGGCGGCGCCGACGGTGCGTGCTCCGGCAGGGGGGACTGCCTGCCCGCCGGGCCCGGATCCCGGTTCGGCCCCGGACGGCTCCTGCTCCACCGCCCCGAGGACCACGCGGAGCGCGCGGAGGCGCTCGATCTCCTCCTGCTGGGCGCGGAGGCGGTCCTTCTTGACTTCGAGCTCGGAGCGGACCGAGGTGTAGAGGACCTCCTGGTTCCGAATGCGCCGCCGGAGCCGTTCCACCTGTTCGCGCGCTTCCTCGAGTTCCCGCTCGGCGGCCTCGGCCCGGCGCTCGAGCTCGGCGATCCGCTCTGCGGGTGCCGCCTCCCCGCCCGGTTCCTCCGGCGGCCGGAGCCGCTCGGCGAGGGCGCGTTCGAGGGCCCGCCGGGTGCCGGCGAGCTCCGTCTCGAGCTCGTCGAGGCGGGCATCGCGGCGGCGAAGCTCGGCGCGGAGCGATTCCAGCTCCGCCCGCGCCGTCCCGCCGGGCTCCGGTCGCGTCGTCTCGCCCTCGCGTCCCCGGCGCTCGAGCTTCCGGCGCAGCCGCACGAGCTCCTCGGACCGTTTGCGGCGCTCCTCGGTGACGGCCCGGAGCTTGCGCTGCACCGCCTCGAGCTCGGCGAGTGCTGCCTCGAGCTCGGCCTCGAGCCGGGTGAGCTCGCTCCGGGTGGTCCGGTGGCGCAGCGCCTCGAGGACGACGAGCAGGGCCGCGATCCCGAGCAGGATCCAGGGGAGGGCGGAGGGCATGGGAGACTTGTACCACGCCGGCTGCCGCTCCGGCAGCCGGAGCGGCCCGCCGTCCGGGCGCCGTCTGGTACCCTCGGTCCGCCGCCGGCGGCGGCCGACCCGGGAGGATGCGCGCCGTGGACCACCCCTCCGTGATCCGGCCCCTCGAGCACGCGCTCTTCGCCGAGGGCAAGATGGGCAAGGCGACCCTCTTCCGCTCGGATCGGATGCTGGTGGGCCTGAACTGCTTCGAGCCGGGCCAGGAGCACGCGCTTCACGCCCACGCCGGAATGGACAAGCTCTACCAGGTGCTCCAGGGCCGGGGACTCTTCCTCCTCGAGGGGAGGGAGCTCGCCATGGGCGAGGGCGATCTCCTGGTGGCCCCGCAAGGCGTGCCCCACGGCATCCGCAACACGGGCGACGGTCGTCTGGTGGTGCTGGCCGTTCTCGCCCCGGCGCCCTAGGGTCGCGGCATGGCGCTCCCCCTCGACGGCATCCGCGCGGTGGAGGTGGCGAACTACGTGGCCGTGCCGGCCGCCGGGGCCATCCTGGCCGACCTCGGAGCGCGGGTGATCAAGGTGGAGCCGCCCCCCCGCGGCGAAATGCTGCGCCGGTCGAAGCCCCGCTACGCCGGCTATGTCTCGGAGTTTCCCGAGGGTCCGGCCTTCCACATGGAGAACCGGGGGAAGGACTCCCTGCTCGTGGACCTCACCCGGCCCGAGGCCCGCGAGGTGCTCCTGCGGCTCATCGATACCGCCGACATCTTCCTCACGAACCTGTTGCCCTCTCGGCGCCGCCGCTTCGGTCTCGACGCCGAGACCCTGCACGGCCGCCGGCCCGAGCTCATCTTCGCAGCCCTGAACGGCTACGGGAGCCGGGGCGAGCAGGCCGACTGGCCGGCCTTCGACTACACGGCCTACTGGGCGCGCACCGGGATGATGGACCTGATGCGGGACGAAGGCTCCGAACCGGCCATGCAGCGACCCGGCATCGGCGACCACGCGGCGGCTTCGAACCTGGTGTGCGGCATCCTGGCGGCCCTGCGCATGCGCGATCGCGACGGCCGCGGCCGGAGCGTGGAGGTCTCCCTGCTCCAGACCGGCCTCCACGTGCTCGGCAACGATCTGGCCGTGGCCCTGGTGACCGGCGAGCCCGTGCGGAGGCACGACCCACGCCACCCTCCCAACCCGCTCTGGAACCGCTACCGGACCGGAGACGACCGCTGGCTCCTGTTGGTGATGATCGAGCCCGACCGCTACTTCGAGCGGGTCTTCCGGGCGATCGGGCGCGACGACGTGGCCGGGGATCCGCGCTACCGGGACCCGTTCGAGCGCATGGCCCACGCGGAGGAGCTCGCGCGGATCCTCTCCGAGACCTTCGCCACCCGGAGCCTCGAGGAGTGGGCTCCCCGGCTCGATGCCGCCGGCGTCATC
>JALSIO010000236.1 GCA_026989995.1 Myxococcales bacterium | reverse complement strand
TGGAGCCAGGTGTTGCGGGCGATCTGCGCGCGGCGCTCGACGCGCAGGGCCTCGGGAAGGGCTTCGCGGGGCATGCGCGCCCGGGGCTCGTAGCCGGCGGCGCGCATGAGGGCCCGCCACTCGGCGCCGTGGGGGCGCGCGCGCCGCCCGTGGCGCTCGAAGACGGCGAGGTGCGCGAGCTCGTGGCAGAGCACCTCGTGGAGCAGGGCCTCCGGGCCGGCCAGCACGGCGGGCGCAATGCGGATCTCGCCGCGCTGCGGGAGGCAGCGCGCCAGCGAGCTGCGAAGGCGCGGGCTCGCCACCACGCGCGCCCGCGCGGCGAGCGCCTCACATCCCCATATCGACGCCCAGCGGTGTAGCGCGCGGCCGGCCTCGGGAGGGAGCGGGTGCGCGGGGGCAGGCCTGGCGGACGGAAGCGTGCGGGGCGGCAGGGCGGGCTCCGGGGCTGGCGGCGGCGGACGTCGCGCCGGCGCGGACGCGGAGCGCCCGGCCGGGCGGCCGCGATTCTAGGCGATCCCGTCGCGCTGATGCGAGCCGCCCACCTCGCGCACCAGCGCGTCGGCCATGTCCGTGATCACCGAGTGCAGCTTGAGCACGGGTAGTCCGAGAAAGCGGTCTTTTGAGGACCGGTAACCTCACGTTGTGACCAATCCCCGGGGGATGCCAACTTGGAGCGGCGGTACGGGGCCGCTCCTACCTCGCGGTGCGATCCCGGAGCGCACTGCTCCTCGCTTCGCGCGCGGTGGAGCGTCAGCTGCGGGCCGCTGCCGGGCCGGATCGCTTCCCGCGCTTCACTGCGATCTGAATCGCTTGGCCCGGAAGGGAGCGCAAGTGAATGGGCTTGCGCGGTTCGAGACCCGCTTGCCGCTGCCAATCGGCCATCTCGTCCAGTGACCATGTGCCCGAGTCGCTCGTCAGCGCAAAGTAGAGATCCAACAAGGCTCCGGTCTGTCCTCCGGATTCGGGGCTTTCAGGACGGACGGGCTCGAGGATGGCGAATGCCCCGCGCGGCCGGAGCGCCCGCGCCACACGGCATGCCAATGCGCGGTTCGTTTCGTCGTCGAAATGATGAACGAGGTTGCAAATGAAAACAAGGTCCCAGGTTTCCTCGCCCAGATCCTCCTTCAACGCGTCTCCCGCCCAGTGGACAACGCGTTCGCCCATGTTTTCCTCGGCAAGGATCGGCGCCGCATGCTCCACCGCTCGAGGAAGGTCGAGGATTGTGGCGCGAAGCCCGGGGTGGTGGCGGCACAGACAGACTGCGTAGTAACCATGCGAACCGCCGATGTCGAGCATCGTCGTGGCATCCTTTGGCACCGGCAGTCGACGCGCCACCTCATCCGCCGAAAGGCTCGCCAACGACCGCATTCCGCGTTGGTAGACGTTCCAACCCTCCGGATCGATGTTCCTGTGGACCTCGAGTGGATCGCCGCTCCGGACGAAGCTTTCGACTCCATCGAGCAGGTCCCACTCCAGGAAACGAAAGAGCATGTTGTCGTGGAGCGACTGTCGGGACCTCGCGAGGAGCCATCTCCGGGCCGCCCGCGTGAGGCGATACCGGCCATGCCTGTGCCGCAGATAGCGTGCGCCGACGAGGGCGTTGAGAAGCTTCGCTGTCGCACGAGGATCCGTTCCGATCGCCTCGGCGAGCTGGCGGGACGTGAGAGGTTCCGAGGCCAGCCCCTCGAAGACACCGAGCTTGCTGGCGACCACCAGGCTCCGTGCGAGAAGCATCGCTTGCAGCGTTTCGAGCAAGGGCGTGGGTAGTACGCCCGCAGCCAGCAGAACCCTCTCGATCGGGTTCTCGGCAACGACGCCGATCCTCATGGGCATCTCCTGTGGAACCGCGCGCGCACCGTCGAGGCCGGCGCCGCGCTCATCCAAGAGAATTCCGGACGCGGCCCGAGGGACATCGCGCACGGCTTCCGGACCCCGCGGCGATGACAGCCCGAAGCGGCACAGTTCCGCTGCAAGATCCTACTCCGATCACTGACGGTGCGCTTCGGCCCCGGGGTCAACTGCAGCGGCCCGGCAGCGCGCTTGCCAGCGGGTTGGGCAGCACGAGCCTGCAAGAGCCGGTGGCATCACCCTGCATTGCCGCAGCGAACCACCACCGATGCCCCTCGGGATCGCTCCCGGCGTATTCTCGCTGTCCGTATTCCTGCTCGCTTGGCTCCGAATCGATCTGCGCGCCGGCCCAACGAACCCGCTCATAGTGGGCGTCGACGTCAGCAACCCGAACAACGATTGCGCCGTGGTCCGGCGTCCTTCCGAGGGGGGCCACCAGCGGATGATCGGGGGAAGCCCCGTGTAGCCAGATTGGGGTGCCGCCGACAACGACCTCGCCGTGCACTGCACGACCATCCCCATCATACTGCACGCCCCCGGCCTCGAAGCCAAAGACCTCGACGGGGAGATCGCGAGCTCGCGGGATATCCGAGTACACGAGGAGGAGAATCGCTTGCGCGATTCCTGAGGAACCCGTCTCCGGAATTGGCAGCGCGGGCACCGCGCCGACTGCGGCGCGGCAACGAGCACACGATGAACGCCGTCGCCACTTCGAGGGCGAAGAGGAGCCGGGCCGCGGACCGCGTCTCTAGGCTGAGATCCCCCCGGGGATTGGTCGTAACGCGAGGGTACGGGACCTCAAAGGACCGCTTTTGGGGACTATCCGCCGCCGGCCGGCGCCGGGTGCGCGCGGCCGACTACATCGATCTGGACCGGCTTCTGGAGCTCAAGGGTGAGCGCTGTCCCAGTGCGAGGGGCGTGAGCCTGCGCGCGAATGCGGTTGTCGCCGCCCACGCGCAGCGCGGGCTCGACCCCTGTTCCGCTACGTCGCCCGGCCCTCCGATCGCCAGCGAGCGGCTTTCCCACCTTGAGGACAGACGGCTCCTCTGCCGTTTCAGGCACCGCTGGCGCCACGGCATCACCCACGTCGTCTTCGATCCGAGGAGCTAGTTGGAGAGCTCCTCGCCCTCGCACTGCCTCCCCGGTTCCACCTCGTTCGGCACCACGGGATCCTGGCTCCCTGCGCCAGCGCGCGCGCGCCGCGGCCCTCGGCCGACCCGCGCGAGCAGGAGCAGGACCGGCGCGAGAAGGAGCGGCGGGACCGGCTCGGGGATGGTCAGGAAGACCCAGGACTCGGAGGTCCAGGCTACACCCTCGGGCAGGATGATGTCGGTCACGGCGGCGCTGTTGATGAAAATGCCGATGGGATCCTCGGACGGGGACCCGGACCCGCCCATCGCCGCCTGGAGCTTGAGCTCGAACGGTGGATGGCTCGCGGGAACTTCGAACCAGAGGCGGTTCTCGTGGACCCGCGGCAAATCGGGCCCGGTGGAGTTTCTCGCCGACTCCCACTCCGAAGGCGTGAGCCTCAGCGAGACGAGGTCGAGCGGCACGCCGTCGCCACCCATGCCGGTGGCCGTGGCCTGGAAGACGCCGTAGAAGACACCGCCCGAGGAGATCCCGGTCACGGCACTGGAAATGGTCACCGGGATGGTGTCCGTGGCGAACCCCGAGAGCGTGATCACGTCCTGGAGGACGGCCTCGGCGCCGGCCGACGCCACGCCCCTCGCCAGGACCAAGACGCCCACTTTCCCGGTGAAGAGGTTGGCCCTGCCCCGCGCGTCGGCGGAGTAGGCGAGGTCGGTGCCCCGGCACTCGAAACTGCCGCCGCTGGAGACCAGGCCCGAGTCCGTGGAATAGGTGCCGAGCTAGACGAAGATCGATTGGTCGCTCACCACGGTTTCGAGGCCGCAGCGGGCGCCGATCGTGGCGTTGTGGCCCACCCCGGGGCCCCCGCCGGCCCGAAGCCCGATGGCGCAAGCCGGTGCGGGCGCGAGCACGAAGAGGAGCGGCGCCGCGAGGCAAGCGAGTCGGGAAACCGGCATGCTTTCCCCCCGTGTCGGCTTGCCCCCACTGCAACTCCTTGAATCGGACACCCGGAGTTGTCAAGTCGCAGCAGCATCCGCAGGCGGCGGATACTCCGAAAAAAGCGGTGTTTCGAAGACTGGTGACCTCGCGTTGTGACCAATCCCCGGGAGATCTCAGGGG
>JALSIO010000235.1 GCA_026989995.1 Myxococcales bacterium | reverse complement strand
GTTCGGCCGGAGCATCCCCATGCCCTCCACCTCCACCACGGAGGGGCGCCCATCCACTGGTTCAGCGGCAGCCACCTGCTCCCGCTCGGGCGCGCGGGATCGTGCGTGCTGTGGAGGGGCACCTGGCCGGGCTCGGCCTGCTGCCCTGGCCGGGGCGGCCATGCCGACCCGCCGCTCCTACACTCGCTGACGGCGCCCTCGGAGGTGCGTATGCCCCCCGCCCGCAGGCAGCCGGCGCGAAGGCCGCTCTCCAACGCGGAGGTCGCGCGCGCCCTGCGCGAGATGGCGCTCTTCCTCGAGATGCGCGACGTCCCGTTCAAGCCGCGGGCCTACGAGAAGGCCGCCCTCGCGGTGGAGGCCCTCGACCGGCCCCTCCACGAGATCGCCGCCGAGCGGGGGCTCGCCGGGGTGGAGGAGCTTCCGGGAATCGGCCGCGGCATCGGCCGGCGCATCCACGAGCTGCTCGAAACCGGTCGGATGGAGGATCTCGAGGCCTTGCGCCGCGAGACGCCCGTGGACATCGTGGGCCTCACCTCCATCGAGGGGCTCGGCCCGAAAGGGGTGCGGGTGCTGTACGAGGCGCTCGGTGTGCGGACGCTCGAGGACCTCGAGCGCGCCTGCCGGGAGGGGCGCGTCCGCAGTCTGCCCCACTTCGGCGAGCGCAGCGAGCGGAAGATCCTGCGGGGTCTCGAGCTCCTCGCCGGGACCGCCGGGCGGCAGCTCCTCGGTCTCGTGCTGCCGGTGGCGCGAGCCATCGAGGCCCGGCTGCGGGAGGTGCCGGGCGTCGAGCGCGCGGACGCGGCCGGTTCCCTCCGCCGCCGGCGCGAAACGGTGGGCGACCTCGACTTCGTGGTCGCAGCCCGGGACTTCGAGGCGGTCGCGCGCGCCTTCGTGGAACTCCCGGACGTGGTGCACGTCCATGCCCGGGGCGAGACCAAGGCGATGGTGCGCCTCGCGAACGGACTCGACGCCGACCTCCGGGTGGTGGAGCCCGAATGCCACGGCGCCGCGCTCTGCTACTTCACGGGAAGCAAGGCCCACAACGTGGCCCTTCGACGGCTGGCGCAGCGCCAGGGCCTCAAGCTCAACGAGTACGGCCTCTTCCGAGGCGAGAAGCGCATCGCCGGGCGCACCGAGGAGGAGGTCTACGAGGCGCTCGGGCTCGCCTTCATTCCCCCGGAGCTCCGGGAGGACCGCGGCGAGATCGAGGCCGCCCTCGAGGGGCGGATTCCGGAGCTGATCGGCTACGGCGAGCTTCGCGGCGATCTCCAGATCCAGACCGACTGGACCGACGGCTCGGCCTCGATCGAGGAGATGGTGGAGGCCGCCCGCGCGCTCGGGCTGTCCTACATCGCGATCACCGACCACACCCGCGACCTCGCCATGACGGGAGGAAGCGACGAGGCCCGGCTGCTCGAGCAGGCGGAGGCCATCCGGAAGCTGAACGCGCGTCTTCGCGGATTCCGGGTGCTCTCGGGTGCGGAGGTCAACATCCGCCCCGACGGAAGCCTCGACATCGCCGACGAGGTTCTCGCGCGCCTCGACGTGGTGGGGGCTGCCATCCACGGCAGCTTCCGCCAGAGCCGCGAGGTGGCGACCCGGCGGGTGCTGCGGGCCATGGAGAACCCGCATGTGGACATCCTCTTCCACCCCACCGCCCGCTCGATCGGCCGCCGCGAGCCCGTGGATCTCGACATCGACGCCGTGATCGCCGCCGCCGTGCGGACGGGCACCGTGCTCGAGATCGACGCCATGCCCGATCGGCTCGACCTCAAGGACGAGTACGTCCGCCGGGCGGTGGAGGCCGGCTGCCTGCTCGCGGTGGACTCGGACGCCCACCAGCCTTCGCATCTCGCCTACGCGGGCGAGCTCGGCATCGCGGTGGCCCGCCGGGGCTGGGCGACGCGAGCCCACGTGGTCAACGCCCAATCCGTGGAGCGGTGTCTCGCGCTGCTCAAGGACGGCCGCAAGGGCCCGGGCGGCCGGCCGAGACGGACCGGGCGGTCGGCGGGCTCCACCTCCCGGGGCCGACGACGGGCCGGGCGGCACTGAGCCGGGTGGGGCGCCGCGCACCAGCCCCGGGGCACCTCGGGCCTCGCTCCCGCTGGGGCGGGGGCGGGGACGGGCCCGGCGGACGAAGGGGCGCCGGGGCGTTCGGCCCGGGAGTTGCACTCGTGGCCGGGGTGACGAGAGTGCACGAATCCGCGTGAGGAGGGCAAGCCATGACGATCGCCGCCTACAGCCGACGCGCACCGCGGGCGGTGCAGCCGGGCACCACGCTGCTCGCGGCCGCCCAGCGGATGGAGAAGGAGAACACCGGGTTCCTGCTCGTGACCGAAATGGGGCGCCTCGACGGGGTGCTGACCGACCGGGACATCGCCCTCGCCGTCCTCGCCGAGGAGCGGGATCCGGGCGAGACCCGGGTCCGGGAGGTGATGAGCCGCCCGGTGCTTTCGGTCTCCGCCGAGGAGTCGGTCGAGGACGCCCTTCGCCTGATGGCCCGGGGCCGCGTCCGGCGCCTCCCCGTGCTCGCCGGCCAACGGATCGAGGGCGTGGTCTCCGCCGACGACCTCGCGCTTCTGCTGTCGAGGGAGATCGGCGGACTCTCCGAGGTCCTGGTGGCGCAGCTCCCCGCGGGCTCCTCGCGCACGGTGGCCGCCGAGGAGGGCGCTCCCGCCCGCTCCGGATCCGAGCGGGCCCGCCGGGAGGTGGTCGCGGTCGAGGTCTCCGAGCCGGTCACCCGGATCGCCCGTGCCATGGAGGAGGCGAACGTCGGAAGTGTCGTCGTGCTCGAGGGAGGACGGGCGGTGGGCATCGTCACCGACCGGGACCTGGCGCTCCGGGTCGTTGCCGCCGGGCGCGACCCGAAGGCCACCGAGGCCCGCTCCGTGATGAGCACGCCGCTGATCTCGGCCGGGCCGGACGACCCCATCGAGGAGGTGGTCGCCCGCATGCGCACGGCCGGGGTGCGGCGCATCCCGCTGCTCGAGGACGGCGCCCCCGTGGGCCTGGTGAGCTTCGACGACCTCCTCGTGGCCCTCGGCCGCGAGCTGCATCTGCTCGCCCGCTGCATCGAGCGCGAGGTCTCGCCGGGGCTCGCCCGGGTCACCCGCGAATGGCTCCGGCGCGACCTCGAACCGGGTCTCGAGGAGCTCGCCGGTCGGCTTCGGGAGGTGGGCGAGCGCACCTTCCGGACCCTCGGCCGCGAGATCGGCGAGGTGCTCGATCGCTTCGCCCCCGGTCGTGGGCCGAGGCGGGGTGGGGAGCGGCGAGGGGGCCGGGTGCGGGAGCTCATGCAGACCGAGGTGCGGGCCTGCAGGGAGGACGACGCCCTCGCGGAGGCGATCCGGATCATGGCGGAGCGCGACTGCGGCTTCGTGCCGGTGCTCGCGGCCGACGGCAGCCGCCGTGTGGTGGGCGTGATCACGGACCGCGACGCCTGCCTGGCGATCCAGCGCCTCGGCCGGCTCCCCGGCGAGGTCCTGGTGGAGTCGGTGATGACCGGCACCCCGCGGTGCTGCCATCCGGAGGACACCCTCGCGGACGCGGAAGCGATCATGCGATCGGCGCAGGTCCGCCGCCTGCCGGTGGTGGACGAGGCGGGGCATCTGCGCGGGGTGCTCTCCCTCGCCGACCTCGCCGAGGCCGCGGTGGGCTTCCACGCTCCCAAGGGGCTCGTGACCTCCGAGGAGGTCGCGCGCGTGCTCGAGGCCATCTGCCGGCCCCGGAGCGCGCTGGTGCCGGCCGAGGAGGATCCCGCCGGGAAGGCGGCCCCGGGGGGCGGGACCGCGGCCTCCTGACCAGCCGCTCCCCCCCGTGGCGGCCCCGCCGTCCGATGGGGGCTCGCGTTCGGTGGGGCGTGGGCGCCCCTCTCGCGGGCGTGCGGGCGCCGGGGGTGGATGGCCGGAGGGCCTCCCGGGAAGCGGGAAGCGGCCGGGAGCGCCGCCGAGGGGCTCAGCGCGTGCCGAAAGCGAGGTGCCCGAGCGCTCCCGCGAGGCCGAGAAGCAGGGCCACGGTCACCCGGGGCCCCATCACCACGGTGGCCGGGGCGGCGGGG
>JALSIO010000234.1 GCA_026989995.1 Myxococcales bacterium | reverse complement strand
TCGGGCCTGGCGTGGGCGCTCATCTTCGGACTCTTCGTGTCCACGGCCTTCACCCTGCTCGTGGTGCCGGTGACCTACCATCGCGTCTACCGGCACCGGCCGGGGCACGGCCTGCGGGAGATCGGGACGGCGGGAGCCGGCGCTCCGGGAGGGGAGACGACGTGACGTGGCTTCGCCGGTTGGTCGAAGGTGCCGTGGGCGTGGCGCTGCTGATGCTGGCCGTGCTCTGGCTCTCGGGCTGGTTCGGTGCACGGGTCGCTCCGGGCTCGGTGGAGCCCCCCGCCCGGCGGATGGCTCCGGACGACCGGGTGGTGGCCGCAGAGCTCCGGGAGGAGCCCGCGACCGAGTGGACGAGCGGAACCGTGGCGTCGGCGCGCCGCACCGCGGTGTCCTCGCGGGTGCTCGCGCGGATCGAGCGCATCGCCGTGCGGGCCGGGTCGGTGGTGGAGGAGGGGGATCTGCTCGTGGTGCTCGACGACAGGGATCTCCGTGCCCGCCTCGGCGAGGTCGAGGAGCAGCTCCGGGCCGCCCGGGCCCGCCTCGAGCTCGCGGAGATCTCCCACCAGCGCGCGGAGGAGCTCTACCGGCAGGGTGTGGGGACGAAGCAGCGCCTCGACCAGGCGACCTCGGAGCTGCGGAGCGCGCGGGCCGCCGTACGCGCGCTCGAGCGCGCTCTCGAGGAGGCGCGGGCCGCGCGCTCCCACACGCGGATCCACGCGCCGGTGTCGGGGCGTGTGGTCGACCGACTCGCCGAACCCGGCGATATCGCGCTGCCCGGGCAGCCGCTGCTCCGGATCTACGACCCCACCCTGCTCCGGGTCGAGGTCCCGGTCCGGGAATCCCTCGCCGTGGACCTGCGCCTCGGACAGGGCCTCGCCGTCGAGGTTCCGGCGCTCTCGGCGCGACTCGAGGGCACGGTCGACGAGCTCGTGCCCTTTGCCGAGCCGGGCGCCCGGACCCTCCTGGTGAAGGTCCGGCTGCCCCGCACGGCGTCCCGGCTCGTGGCGGGGATGTACGCCCGGGTGGGGGTGCCGGCCGGCACGCTGCGGCGGGTCCTGGTTCCCGCATCCGCCGTGGAGGAGATCGGTCAGCTCGAGTTCGTCGAGGTCGTCGATCCCGAGGGCCGGCTCGAGCGGCGTCTGGTCACCACCGGCGGCCGGCTGGGGGAGGACGTCGAGGTGCTCTCCGGCCTTCGCGCGGGCGAGCGGGTCCGCCTGTCTCCCGCCGCCGGATCGGGGTGAGGCCGGGAGGGCTTCCTAGGCTCGCGCCGGCGCTGCCGGCCTCCATCTGGCGCGCATGTGCTTGATGCCGTGCACGAAGGCCGACTGGAGCCGCTCGGGTTCGCCGGCGATCTCGAGGTCGGGAATGCGCCGGAAGAGCTCCCGGAACATCACCGTGATCTCGCGCCGGGCGAGGTGGGCGCCGAGGCAGTGGTGGGGCCCGGGTCCCCCGAATCCCACGTGCTCGTTGGGCCGGCGGCGGATGTCGAAGCGGAAGGGGTCCTCGAAGACCTCCTCGTCCCGGTTTCCCGAGCAGTACCACATCACCACCTTCTCGCCTTCGCGGATTCGCTGGCCGCGAAGTTCGGTGTCGCGGGTGGCGGTGCGGCGGAAGTGGATCACCGGGGTGGCATAGCGGACGATCTCCTCCACGGCGGTGGGGGCGAGGCCCTCGAAATCGGCCATCCAGAGTGCCCGCTGATCCGGGTGGTCGCACAGCGCCTTCATTCCGTGGCTGATGGCATTGCGCGTGGTCTCGTTGCCGGCCACGGCGAGGAGCACGAAGAAGGAGCCGAGCTCCGCGTCGGAAAGGCGCTCGCCGTCGACGTCGGCGTGGACGAGGGCGGAGACGAGGTCGTCGCCCGGGTTGGCGGCCCGCTCCCGGCCGAGCTCCTGCGCGAGGGTGGCGAGCTCCGCTCCCGCGCGCAGCAGGGCCGGGACGATCTCCCGCGGGTCGCTCACGTATTCCGGATCGCTCGCGCCGAGGATGATGTTGGAGCGCTCGAAGACGAACTCGCGCTGCGACTCGGGGATGCCCATCATGTCGCAGATCACGGCGAGCGGAAGCCGGGCAGCGATGTCGTGCACGAAGTCGCACTCGCCGCGTTCGATCACCCGGTCGATGATCTCGGTCGCGGTCCGCTCGACGTCCTTCTCGTAGCGGCGGATCATGCGGGGCGTGAAGCCGCGGGAGACGATCCGCCGCAACCGCTGGTGTCGCGGGTCGTCCATGTTGATCATGGAGCCGAAGAACTCGTCGAAGGCCGGGGGCTGGTCGAAGATCTGGGTGCCCTTGCCGGAGCAGAAGATCTCCGGGTGGCGGCTCACGTGCACGATGTCGGCGTGCCTCACCACGGCCCAGTAGCCCGGCCCGCGCGGGAGCGGAGAGAACTCGAACTCGAACTCCTCGTGGAAGGAGAGCGGACGCTCCTTCCGGAGGACAGCGAAGGCCCCCTCGCGTTCGGCGAGGGGCCGGGCCCAGAACTCCGGATCGGACAGGCGGATCTCGTCCGCGGAGAGACTTCGCACGGGTTCCACGGCGCGCTCCTCCCGGATGGCGGGAGGGCAGCACAGGTCGCTTCCGCCCGCCAATCCCCCGGGCCGTGGCGGCGGGTGCCCGGGGCCGGCCGCCGCCACGGGGGCGCGAGCCGGCGGCCGGGTCCTCAGAGGCCCGCGCCGGGCTCCGGCCGGCCCTTCGCCGGGATGGGGGCCGACTCGCGCTCCTGGAGGGTGTCGAGGTACTGCAGGATCGCGAGCGCGGTGCCCCGCCGCATGGAGCGGCGCATGCGCGGGGCGTCGAGCTCCATCAGGTCGCGGGCGCAGAAGCCCGGCTCCTCCATCCACGGGTCGAGGCCGGGGTGGGCGGCCCCGAGCCGGCGGAGGAACTCCGTCTTGGGCAGGGGGAATCCGTAGCGCTCGTGGAGCCGGGCGAGGTCGGCCGGGGGCCGTGCGAGCTCGGAGGCCCGGGGGCCGTCGCCGCGGCCCTCGGGCCCGTGGCAGGAGGCGCAGTAGAGCTGGTACGAGGCGTCGCCGGCGGCGGCCGCGAAGCCCGGCGTAGCGAGGGCCGCGGCGAGCAGCAGGGAGCCGATCCGTCGGAGTCCGGCGTGCATGGCACTACCTCCGGCCGTCCCGGCGGGGGCCGGGGCGGGGCACCAATCGGGGGAGGGGCGCGCGGAGACCGGGGCGAGGCCCCGAAGGCTCCGCAGGCCCGAGGAGAAAACGGGTCACGTCGAGGATCAGGCGGCGGTGGGCCTCGGCCGCCGCGGGCGCGGAGGGGTCGAAGTCGCGCTCCGGCGAGAAGGCCGGGATCGCGCCCACGAAAAAGAGGGTCGCCCCCGCGATCACGCTGGTGACCTGCGCCGGATCGCGGCGCTCGGGACGGGCATCGTCTCCGTCGCCCTCCGTCGCCTCGAGCTCCTCCACGAGTTCGTAGAAGGGGCGGAGCAGGCCCCGCAGGCGCTCGCCGTCCTCCGGGCGCGAGGCCGCGATCTCGCGGAGCGCGATCTTGGCAAGCGCCGGCCTCGCCGCGACGAAGTCCAGCCAGGCGCTCACCGCCCGCTCCACGCGCAGGAGGAGCGGGTCCCGCCCGGCGAGGGCCGCCTGCGTGCGCTCGAAGAGATCGCCCAGCAGGCGGCGGAGCACCGCCTGGTAGAGATCGCGCTTGTCGCGGAAGTGGTAGGAGATCGCCGGGCGCTGGATGCCCACCCGCTCGGCGATCTCGCCGAGGCGGGCTCCGTCGAAGCCACACTCGGCGAAGACCTCCTCGGCGGCGTCGAGGATGGCGAGTCGGGTCCGCTCACCGCGGGTCGCGGGAGAGCTGGTCTCGGGGGCCGTCTTCATGCCGAGAATTTACTTACACGTAAGTAAATATCAAGCCATGCTCATCCTCAGTCCGCCTCCCCTGGGGGGGCGGGGGGAGGGGGGGGATGCGGGACGGGCAGGGGTGGGCGGCAGCCTCCGCGCGTCCCGATGCCGGGCCCGTGGCCCCGCGGGCGCAGGCTTCCCCGTGGCCCGCCGATACGCTCCTTCGCGATGGCCCCTGAACCCGTCCCCGGCCGGAAGCGC
>JALSIO010000233.1 GCA_026989995.1 Myxococcales bacterium | reverse complement strand
GTGATCCCGGCCCCCTGCTGTTCGTTCAGCACCTCCTCGGCGCGCGCCATGGCCCGGGCCCGGACGTCGATGGAACCCTTGGCCGAGAACTCCTGCTCGAGCTGACGGCGGATGAAGTCGTCGGTGATGCGCTGCACCGTATCCTGGCGCACCCCGGTGCCGAGGGTGCCGTCGGCCCGCACCTCGGGCCGCTCGGCTTCGAGCACCTGCCGCTGGCGCGAATATCCCGGCGTGTTCACGTTGGCGACGTTGTGGGCGACGGTGCGGATCCCGCCCTGGATCACCGCCATGGAACGCGCCGCCATGTCGAGGACGCTTCCGATCCCGCTCATCGCATCCCCCTCACGCCGTCCGCCGCAGGAGGCGCCCGGTGGCCGCGGGCGCCTGCTCGAGGCGCCCCGGTCCGTACAGGGGCTGCTGCTCGAGCAGCCGCCCGAGGTGCCGGAGCGTGGCACCCACCTGGGCGAGGACGTCCCCCGCGAAGGAGGCGTTGGCATCGAGAAGCTCGCGGGTGGCGCCCACGAGGGCGACGAGTCGCGAGTGGATCTCGGGAAGCCGCCCCGCCCCCTCGCCGAGTGCGGCGCAGAGCTCGGAGAGCGTGGGTCGCGCGGTCGGCAGCCCGAGCTCCTTCGCGAGCTCCCCGGTCACCTCGAGGCGGCTGCGCTCCAGCATCCGCCCCTCGCTGGCCAGTGCCTCCTTCTCGAGGGCCACCTCCGAGAGGCCGCGGGCGTCGAGCGCCACGATCAGCTCGCGCTCCTTCTGGAGGAGCTCCCGCATCTCCCGGTACAGGCGCTCCTCGGCCTCGAGGACCGCCTCCAGCCGCTCCCGCGCCGGGCCGGTCACGAGCCCTTCCCCTCGGCGTCGCCCGGAGCGCCCCGGGCCCGCATCTGCGTGAGCAGCTCCCGCCCGATCCCGAAGGCGTCCCGCTCGGCGGCAGCCCGGGCGAAGGTTTCGAGGAGAAGCCCCCGGAAGAGGTGCCCCGCCTGTCCGCCGGAGAGCAGGCTCTCACCGAGGAGGGGCTCGCTCTGCTGCTTCAGGAGCTGCCCGACGAGCAGCGCCTCGAAGCCACGGGCCGCCTCCTCGGGGGTGGCCCGCTCCGGCACCGGTGCGAGGGCCGAGAGCGGGCCGGCTGCCGGCAGCGATGCAAGGGAAGGGTCGCCCATCACATGATCTCCACTTCGGCAGCGAGCGCGCCCGAGGCCTTGATGGCCTGCAGGATCGCGATCAGGTCCCGGGGTGTGACGCCCATGGCGTTGAGCCCGCGAACGAGCTCGTCGATGGAGACGCCGCCCTCGAGCACCGAGAGCCGTGCCTCCTCCTCCACCGCGGAGACGTCGCTGTTCTGGACCGGCGTGGTCACGCCGAGGGAGAGCGGTTCGGGCTGTGAAACCGCATTCGCCGTGGAGATGGTGACCGAGAGGCTTCCGTGCGCCACCGCCACGCGCTGGATGCGCACCGAGCCTCCCATGACCACCGTTCCGGTCCGCTCGTTCAGCACCACCCGGGCCACGGGATCGGGCTCGACCTCGAGGGACTCCACCGCGGCCATGAACGAGACCACGTCGGCCGTGGCCTCGGCGGGCACCCGGACGCCGATGGTCCCGGCGTCCCGGGCCTCGGCCGCGCCCGGGAAGCTCTGGTTGATGGCCTCGGCCATGCGCCGTGCGGTGCTGAAGTCGGGACGACGCAGCGCCAGCTCGAAGTAGCGCTTTCCCTCGATGCTGTAGGGGATCTCGCGCTCGACGGTCACACCCCCGGCGACGCGCCCCACGGTGGGGTGGTTCTTCTGGACACTGCTGCCTCCCGCCTCGGCGGCGAAGCCCCCCACCGAAATCGGCCCCTGGGCCATGGCGTAGACCCGGCCGTCGGCTCCGAGCAGCGGCGTCAGGATCAGGGTGCCGCCCTCCAGGCTGGTGGCGTCGCCGAGGGAGGAGACGACGGCATCGATGCGCGAGCCGGCCCGGGCGAAGGGGGGCAGATCGGCCGTCACCATCACGGCGGCGACGTTCTTCACCTTGACCCGGCCCGGCGGGACCCCGATGCCCATCTTCTCGAGCATGCTCACCAGCGAGGCCTGGGTGAAGGCGGTGCTGCTCTTGTCCCCGGTGCCCTTCAGGCCGACCACGAGGCCATAGCCGATGATCTGGTTTCCGCGCACTCCCTTGACGGCGACGAGATCCTTGATCCGGGCCGCCCCGGCGGGCCCGGCGAGGAGGAGCGCGGAGAGAAACCCGATGAGGCCGGCCCGCGCTACCACAGGAACCACCCGAACAATCGCCCGACGAGACCCGGGCGCTGGCGGTCATCGATCACGCCGAGTCCGTCGAAGCTGAGCTGGACTTCCGCGAGCTCGGTGGAGGCGACCGTGTTGTCGATGCCGATGTCGTCCTGGCGCACGAGTCCTTCGAGAGTCACGTACTGCACTTCGTGGTTGACCACGATCGAGCGCCGGCCCCGGATGTGGAAGACCCGGCCCGGCAGCACATCCACCACCCGGCAGGTGATCACGCCCGCGAAGCGGCCCCGGCGGGAGGTGCTGCCCTCCCCCTGGAACTCGTTGCCCGCACCGGCCTGGATCACGTTGGCCGTGCTTCCCACCGCCGGTGGTGCCCGGTCGAGGCCGCCATCCGCGAAGGGCGAGAGCAGCTTCCGGAGGGCGTTTTCCACCACGTCCTGGAAACCGAGCTGGGAGCTCACGCTGGCGCTGATGTCGCTGTCCCGGGAGAGCTCCGTGCTCGCCGTCCCCTCGGCCGAGAGATCCTCCCGGATCACCACGGTCACCAGATCGCCCACCCCGCGGGCCTTCGAGTCGAAGAAGAGGAAGGAGCCGGAGGGCGTGGCGCCCGGCCAGATCGCGCCCTCGGTGGGCTCGGGGGGCTCCGAGTCCGGGTAGGGTTCGTAGTCGAAGGGCACCATGGATTCCATCAGCGCCCGCTCGACACAGCCCGCGAGCAGCAGGCACGCGAGTGCGAGCGCGGCACCCCCCCGCCGCGCCAGGCGCCTAGAAGCGCACATCGACGCCTCCGTCGGGCCGGACGATGCCCACCACCTCCTTGCGCGAATCCAGGTTCTGCACGCGGATCGCGTCTCCCGGCGCCCCGGCGTCCCGGGCGCGCCCGGCGGCCTGGATCCGGAGCGCGCCCCGGACGAGCTGCATGCGCACGAGCTGGCCCCGCTCGACCACCGGCGGCCGCTCGAGGTGGCGGTGCCGGAGCACCTCGCCCGGCCGCAGCCGCCGGAGCACGCGGAGGCCGAGGGCTTCGCGCGGGTCCCGGACCGCATCGGCCGGAAGCTCGCTTCGGTCCACCGTGCCCGGACCCACGTCGTCCGGCCCGAGGATGGTTCCGCGCCGGAGGGCCGTCGCCGCCACGGCGACGGCCACCGGCCGGAGCACCTCGGCGCGCACGTGGCTGTAGAGGAGCTGCTGCCCCCCGGCGTAGAGCTCCACCCGCACGGGAACCGCTCCCGCGATCGGCTGGGACGGATTCACACCGAGGCGGACTTCCACGCCCTCCGGCTCCACGCCCGCGGGCAACTCCACGGCGGCGAGGTGGGAAGGCTCCGGCACCCGCACCTCGGCCGCCGGGTCGCCGGCGCGCTCGCGAAGGAAGGCCACCACCGCCTCGCGCACGCGCGCGTCGAGGGAACCCTCCGCCCGCGCGCTCGACGCCGGAGGGGCGAGGGCCCCGAGGGCGAGCAGGAGCAGCCATCCCGGAGTTCGATGTCGAGCCGCGATCACGGTCGGCCCCCGGCTACCGCACGATGGTGGAGGCCGTCTGCATCATCTGATCGCCGGCCTGGATCACCCGGGTGTTCACCTCGAAGGCCCGCTGGGCCATGATCATGTGGACCAGCTCCTCGGCGATGTTGACGTTGGAGCTCTCGAGGAAGCCCTGGGCGATGGCGCCGAATCCGTCCTCGTTCGGGGTCCCCACCGCCGGATCGCCGGACCCCTCGGTGGGCAGGAAGAGGTTGTTCCCGAGGGCGCGCAGCCCGGCGGGATTCACGAATCGCGCGATCTGGATCTGCCCGAGCTCCGTCGGCGCGGCGTCGATGCCGACGAGGG
>JALSIO010000232.1 GCA_026989995.1 Myxococcales bacterium | reverse complement strand
CCGCCGTGCGAGGTCGCGGGCGAGCGGAACCCCCCGCCGGCGGATGCCGAGGAGGAGCTCCGGCCGTCCCTCTGCACCCACCCGGCGGGCGATGGTGTCGAGGATGTCGTCGAGCTCCTCGCTGCTGGCGAGGAGATACGAGTCGGGGGCTTTCATGGGCCGCAGGGTAACCGCCGGGGAGGGTACGCACCCCACCGCTCGACCGCTGGCCGGCTCCCGGCTCCCGATGTGGCCTGCCTGGCCGGCGCCCGGGAGGCACGCACCGGGTCGTGGAGCAGGCCTGGATCGCGGTTCTCGCCCGGGGACCGGACTTCGCGGGCGGCCAGATCGCGTTCTCGTCGCGACTCCTCCGGCCCCGGCTGGTGCGAGCCCTCGGCCCCGGAGGCTTTCTCACCCTCTACTTCGCGGTGGCGCAGGCGGCAAGTGGCAGGTGCCGACGTCCTACGAGCTCCGCCCGAAGACCCGGCGCAGCAGCGGCGTCACCCGGGCGGCGGGGTCCCGGCGGATGCGCCTCTCTTCCTCGGCGAGCAGGGTGAAGAGCCCCTCGGCGGTCCGTTGGGCGACGTAGCCCTCGAGGGAGAGGTCCGGCAGGGAGAGGAAGGGCAGGCTCGCGGCGAGATCGGCCGCGCGCGCGTAATCCTCGAAGAAGCGGATCTCTTCGAGCTTCTCTCGGGCGAGTGGCCGCAGCCGATCGCGGAGCGCCGCCTCGGAGGTGCGGCGGAAGAAGTCCGTCGCGGCGGTCTGCCCACCTTCGAGGATGCTGCGGGCATCGGTGATCGTCATCCGGGCGAGCGCATCGGCGAGCACCGGCAACGCCTCGCCGGCAGCGAGCTCCGCGGCCCGGTTCATTCCGATCTCGAGCTGGTCCACGTTCGATCCGAAGCCGACCCTGCGCAGGGCGTCGGCCACCGGCTGCAGCCGCTCCGGAAGGCCGATCCGGATCTCGGGGCGCTCGAGGAAGGCCCCGGGAGCCGAGGCCTGCTCCACGGCCCGTTCCGCCCCGAGCTGGAGTGCCTCCCGGAGGGCCGAGGCGATGGTGCCCTCGTCGAGGGGAACCTCCGCGAGGCCCGCGCGTTCGAGAATGGGTCCGAGCAGGGGAGGCGAGTGCCGCCCCGTGCAGCCCGCGGCCGCCACGAGCGCGAGCAGGAGGAGCGCCATCGCCGCGGCCGGCCGCGTTCCATCCGACCCCGGTGCGGGGGCGGTCGCGGCTCCGGGCCTCCGCACCCCCTCAGGCCTTCCGGATGTGGAGGGTCTGGGACTCGGTGAAGCCGAGCAGGCCCGGAAGCCCGTTTTCCACGCCGACGCCCGAGTGCTTGTGCCCGCCGAAGGGGGTGAAGGGCAGGATCACCAGGTGCTGGTTCACCCAGGCCGTCCCGCACTCGAGGCGGCCGGCGAGCTCCGCGGCGCGGTCCGGATCGGCCGACCACACCGAGCCGGAGAGGCCGAAGGGCGTGTCGTTGGCACGTGCGAGGGCCTCCTCGGGGTCGCGGTAGCGCAGGACCGGGAGCGCGGGGCCGAACTGTTCCTCGTCCACCAGCCGCATTCCGCAGGCGGCGTCTGCGACGATGGTGGGCTCGTAGAAATAGCCCTCGCCCTCGCGTCGGCGGCCCCCGCACACGATGCGCGCGCCGGCGGCGCGCGCGTCTTCCACCAGGGCCTCCACCCGTTCGAGCTGGGGAAGATTGTTCACGGGTCCGAGCTCCACGTCCGGCTCGAGCCCGGGCCCCATGCGGACCCCGCGGGCCAGCCCGGCCAGGGCCTCCACCATCTCGTCGTAGCGGCTCTCGTGAACGAAGAGGCGCTTGATCGCGCTGCACACCTGGCCGCTGTTGGCGAAGGCTCCGCCGAAGAGGTCCCGGGCCACGCGCCCGGGCTCGGCGTCGGGGAGCACGATCGCGGCGTCGTTGCCACCGAGCTCGAGGGTCAGCCGCTTGAGGTCGCGGGCCGCCGAGCCCGCCACCCGCACGCCGGTCGCCACCGACCCGGTGAAGGAGATCTTGCGGGGGACCGGGTGCGAGGTCATCCAGGCGCCGAGCTCGTCGCCCCCGGACACCACGTTCAGCACACCCGGAGGAAATACGTTCCGCAGCAGATCGCCGAGCGCGAGGGTCGTGAGCGGCGTGAAGGGCGAGGGCTTGAGAACGACGGTATTTCCCGCGCGCAGGGCCGGCGCGACCTTCCACACGGCGAGGAGCAGCGGGTAGTTCCACGGCGTGATGGCCGCCACCACGCCCATCGGCGGGTGCCGGACCTCGATTCGCGCCTCGGCGTCGTCCCGGAGGACCTCCACCGGGATCTCCTGGGCTGCCGCGTACTCGAACCACGCGATGCACCCGACGATCTCCTCCCGGGCTCGGGCGAGGGGCTTGCCCTGCTCACGGGTCAGCAGGGGGGCGAGGTCGGGGAGGGCCTCCCGCAGCCGGGAGGCGGCCCCGCGGAGCGCCGCGCGGCGCCCGGCCTCGTCCCGCCTCCAGGCGGGAAAGGCGCTCGCGGCGGCGTCCATCGCCCGGTCGAGATCCTCCCGGCCGGCCTCCGGCGCCGAGGCGAAGGGCTTGCCCGTGGCGGGATCCACGACTTCGAAGGATCCCGATCCCGCGAGGCGCTCCCCTCCCACCGTCATCGAGAACTCGCTCATGCCGACCTCCCTGCCTCTCGAGCCACGGCCGGAGGGTAGCCTCCGGCAGCCCGCGGCGCGGGCCGCACTCCCACGGGCCGCTCTGCCTCGCGGGCCGGGGGCCCGGCGATCGGCCCGGACCCCGGCTCGGCATCCTTCTCCTGGATCGGCAGGAAGGGGCCTGGCTCCTCGGGAAGGGCGCTTCGGCCCGGGCGGCCGCTGCGTGCGAGGCTGCACGCCCGGCTCCGCCCGGTCGGGGACCGCCGTCCGCCGGCCCCGGGAAGCCCCGAGGCCGCCGGGGGACTACCCTCTGCCCGTGGTGGACCACGCCGAGCGGTGTGTGCTCGGGTTGGAGCGCTGCTGTGCCACCGCGCGCCGGAGCCGTCGGTGAGGCGCCGGCCTTCGCGCACCGCTTCGGTCGCGGCGACGGCCGCCCCCCGGCCCTGGGAGGCGGTGGATCCGGCAGCGCTGCGCCTCGGTGTCTCCTCGTGCCTGCTCGGGCAGTCGGTGCGCTACGACGGCGGCCACAAGCGGGACTCCTTGCTCACCGATCTCCTCGGACCCTACGTGGAATGGGTGCCGGTGTGTCCCGAGGTGGAGCTCGGGCTCGGGATCCCCCGGGAGCCGATCCGGCTGGTGCGCCGGGGGGATGAGGTGCGGCTCGTCGCCGAGCGGAGCGGGACCGATCACACGGCCGCCATGCGCCGTTTGGCGCGGCGGCGCGTGGCGGAGCTCCGGAGCCTGGATCTCTCGGGCTACGTCTTCAAGAAGAACTCCCCGAGCTGCGGCGTCGAGCGCGTCCGCGTCCATCCGGAGAAGCCCGGGCCGCCCCGGCGGGAGGGTCGGGGGCTTTTCGCCGCCGTTCTGATGGAGGCGCTGCCCCTGCTCCCGGTGGAGGAGGAGGAGCGCCTGCGCGATCCCGGTCTCCGGGAGTCCTTCGTGGAACGGCTCTTCGCGTACCGGCGCCTGCAGGGGCTGCTCCGCTCCCGCCCGTCCGGGGCGCGCCTCGCGGCCTTCCACACGGCACACAAGCTCCAGCTCCTCGCCCACGCTCCGGCCGCCTCCCGGGAGCTCGGCCGGTTGGTGGCCGAGGCCGGGAGGCGGCCCCCGGCGGCACTCCTGCGGCGCTACGCCGCCGCCTTCATGCGCGCCCTGGCCCGCCCCGCGAGCCGTCGTCGCCACGTGAACGTCCTCGAACACGCCCTCGGCCACCTCCGGGGCCGTCTCGACCCCGACTCCCGCGCCGAGCTCCGCGAGCTGATCCACCGCTATGGAGAAGGAGAGCTTCCGCTGGTGGTGCCCCTCACGCTGCTCGGCCACCACGTCCGGCACCTCGGCGTCGAGACCCTGGCCGGCCAGGTCTACCTCGAGCCCCACCCCCGCGAGCTGGCGCTTCGCAACCGCGTCTAGGGCCCGGTCTCGAAGCCGGCGAGGCGCGCGGGCACTTCGAGAGGGAG
>JALSIO010000231.1 GCA_026989995.1 Myxococcales bacterium | reverse complement strand
GTGAAGAAGACGAGCCGGCCGCGGGCGCGGCGTAGACCCGTGCGAAGCGCTGCACCGTAGCCGCGATTCCGGGGATGGCGCAGGACCGCGACCTCCGGGTGCTCCCGGCAGAAGCGCTCGACCACCGCCGCGCTCCCGTCCCGGCTGCCATCGTCGACGACGATGATCTCGAAGCTCCCGGCGAGGCGGGGGGCGATGCGGAGGGCGTCTTCGAGGAGCGGGCCGAGGTTCGCCTCCTCGTCGAAGACCGGGAACACCAGCGAGAGCTCGGGCTCCACCGGAGCGCCGGGCGTGACCTCTCCGGCTCCGCCGAGGGTTCGCGCCGCCCCGGCCCACTCCCGGACACTTCCCTTCAACGCCCGCCGCTCCCCGAGCCGGTCCGGCTCCCACCTCCCGAGGCGCACCGTAGCCGACGCCACCCCCGCTCCGCCTCCGGCCGTGCGCACGCAGCCAGGGGGGCGCGCTCGGGCAGGCAGGGTGCATCGTCCCGACCCTTCTTTTGCGCGTCGTCTTCTGGTCGCGCCAGTCGGCGGGCCGCCCTCTCGGGCAGGTGGGAGGGCGCTCCGCCTACTCGAGGTAGCCGAGGGCGCGGAGGCGGTCGGCGATCAGGGCCTCCTCGCGGGGGGAGAGCTCGCGGCGGAGGAGGGAGATCCCATCCGCGGTGTCGCCGGCCTCCCAGGGGATGCCGAGCGCGTCGAGGAGCGTCGGCGCCGCATCCACGATGGAGGCGGCGGCTTCCGCGGGGAGGCCCGAGGGGGGCAGGCCGGCTGCGATCCAGATGCCGTCCGGCCGGTGGGTGCCGTTCATGCCGCGGCCGCGCCCGCCTGCGAGCTCTTCGCCGGAGAGGGTGCGGAGTGCGGGGGGGCGGGCCGCCCAGGGGGTCGGCACCAGCGAGAGCGCATAGCCGCCCGGGGCACCGAGCTCGAGCACGAGGTCCGGGGCCCGGCCGGTGAACGGGCCCTCGTAGAGCTCCTCCCGGCGCCGGGCCCGGGCCACCACCGGAGCGCCCTCGGGTGTCCGCCACGACTCGAGGGCCTCGATCAGCGCATCGCGGAGGTCCTCGTAGTCGTCGGGTCCGACGATGCCGGTCTGCTCGCGGCCGCGGAGATTGATCCACACGCCGGGCAGGGTGTTCGCCTCCTCCGAGACCGCTGCGGTCCGCCGCCAGTCGAAGCCGCCGAAGCGCGCCGCACTCTCGATGCGCGCCGCGCTGCCCCGGAGCCGCCGGAAGAGGGCCTGGGCCGCCGCAGGCGGAAGCCACCGCAGTGCGAGATCCCGCAGCCGGCGGGCCGCCGCGTCCGCACGGGAGGCAGCGGGCCGTCGCGCGAGGAATCCGCGCTCCTCGAGAAAGCGGTTCAGGTGCACGACCCGGGCGTCGGCGCCGCCGGCACCGTGGTCCGAGACGGCCACGCACACCGCGTCCTCGCCGAAGGCCCGTCGGATCTCGCCACAGGCCGCGTCCACCCGCTCGTACACGGCCGCCACCGCGCGGCGCCGCTCGGGCGGAGCTGCGGGATCGTGGCGCGGCGAGGCCGGATCGTGATCGCGCCAGTAGTGGTGGGAGACCGTGTCGGTTTCGGAGAAGACCACGATCGCGAGGTCCGGTGGGCCACCGTCCTCCCGCATGGCCCGGAGCGCCTCCAGGGCGAAGTCGCGCTTGCGGTCCACCCGGTCGAGGAGCACGGGGAGCGCGCGCTCGTGGAAGGCCGCGTCCTCCGCGGACTCCCGGAGGCCCGGGCGCATCCATGGCCCCACCCGCCCCGCGATGCGGCGGTACAGCGCCGGGTCGCTGGCCGAGCGCTCGTCCGTCCCGGCCGAGACCGGCGCGTCGAAGCCGGAGACGAGCAGCCCGCGCACCGGCTCCGGCGGCCAGGTGGCCGGCATGCCCAGGCAGAGCACGCGGCGTCCCGCCGCCGACGCCCGCGCGAGCAGGCTCCGGCCGGCGCGCTCGCCCGCGTGCGCGAAGCGGATCTGCCAGCGCCCCTCGACCTTGCGGGTGAAGTCGAAGATGCCGTGGCGACCCGGTCCGAGCCCGGTGAGAAACGAAGACCACGCCGGGAAGGTCATGGGAGGGACCGTGCTCCGAAGCGGCCGCGCCTCGCCCTCGGCCATCAGCCGGGCGAGGTGGGGCAGCCGGCCCGCTTCGACAAGCGGCCGGATCACGTCGAAGGTGGCGCCGTCGAGCGCGAGCACGAGCACGCGGCGGGCGTTCATGGCATCGATTCCCACGACCTCTCCGGGTCTTTTCGCGATCCCTCCGCGCCTGCCGCGAACGGCCCTCTCGCGGGCGCCCCGTCGCCGGCTGCTAGCCGTTCCGGAGCGCGCGCAGCACGGCCTCGGTGTACTCGTCGAGGGTGGCGCTTCCGCCGAGGTCGCGGGTCCGGTGGGCGGGATCGGCGAGCGCGGCCTCGACAGCGGCGACCACGCGGTCGGCGGCAGCGTCCTCACCGAGGTGTCGGAGCATCTCCGAGGCGGAGAGGATCAGGGCGGTCGGGTTCGCGAGCCTGCGGCCCGCGAGGTCCGGTGCGCTGCCGTGGACGGCCTCGAAGACGGCGCAGCGGTCGCCGAGGTTGCTGCCCGGAACCACCCCGAGCCCACCGACGAGGCCGGCGCAGAGATCCGAGATGATGTCGCCGTAGAGGTTCTCGAGCAGCAGCACGTCGAAGCGCTCGGGGGCGCGCACGAGCTGCATGGCGCAGTTGTCGATGATGAGGTCGTCGCAGGCGACTTCGGGGTATTCCGCCGCCACGCGCCGGGCGCAGTCGAGGAAGAGGCCGTCGGAGAGCTTCATGATGTTGGCCTTGTGGACCACCGTGACCCGCCCCCGGCCCTGCTTTCGGGCGAGCTCGAAGGCGAAGCGCGCGATCCGGAGGCTCGCGGCCTCGGTCACCACCTTGAGGCTCTCGACTACACCCGGCACCACCTCGTGCTCGAGGCCGGCATAGAGCCCCTCGGTGTTCTCGCGGACCACCACGAGATCCACGTTCTCGTAGCGGCTCGGCACGCCCGGGAGGCTTCGCACGGGGCGGACGGCCGCGTAGAGCTCGAGCTTCTGGCGGAGGGTCACGTTGACGCTGCGGAATCCGTGACCCACCGGGGTCGTGACCGGGCCCTTGAGGGCCACGCCGGTCCTGCGGATGGCCTCGACCACCTCCTCCGGAAGCGGAGTCCCGAGCCGCTCGGCGACCGCCGCGCCCGCCTCGTGGATCTCCCATTCGATGGAGCACCCGGAGGCGTCGACGACCCGCCGGGCCGCCTCCGAGACCTCGGGCCCGATCCCGTCTCCCGGGATCATCACCACGCGGTGCCCGGCGGCCGGCGCGGTCGTCATGGCGGCTCCTCCTGTCGGGACGACCGGCCGGCCCCGCCCGGGCCCTCGGGACGGGCGGGGCGGCGTGCGGGCATCGGGCGGGGCGCGGCAGGCCGGCAGGGGTGGCTCCCGCGCCGCCTGGCCGGGGTGGGCGGAACCTAGCACCCGGCCCCGGCGCGGGTCGCGTGTGCGGGCGCGCCGCGGCGCGGGGGCTCCGATCTGGCCCGGTCCGGTGGCCGGGCCACCCGTCTGGACACCTCGCTCCGGCGGGGCCTATATTCCGGCCCCTTCGCCCGCCCTGGCCCGGGCGGGGCCGCCTTGCCGGATCGCGGGCGAGGCGACCTCCCGGTGCCCGCGCCGCGCGGAGCCGACCGAGCTGCCAGCCCATGTCCCGAGGGACCTCTGGGTGGAGGGATGCCCGTGCCCATCGAGCTGCTCTGCCGGAAACTCGGCATGACCCGCATCTTCGACGAGGCCGGCCGGGTCCGGCCCGTGACGGTCCTCGAGGCCGAGAAGAACGTGGTGGTGCAGAAGAAGACCCCGGACCGGGACGGCTACCACGCGGTGCAGCTCGGCTTCACGGAGCGCAAGCCGGCGCGCACGCCGAAGCCGCTGCAGGGCCACTTCGCGCGCGCGGGGGTGCCGCCGAAGCGCTTCCTCGCCGAGAGCCGCCTGACCGAGGACGAGGCCGGCAACTACGAGGTCGGCCAGGAGATCGGGGTGGAGATCTTCGAGACCGGCCAGAAGGTGGACGTGATCGGGACCTCCCGCGGCCG
>JALSIO010000230.1 GCA_026989995.1 Myxococcales bacterium | reverse complement strand
CGGCACGGCGGGCTCGCCGACGTCCGTGGCGAAGGGGGCCACCTTCTCGCCCGGGGCGAGCACCCGGGTGCGCTCGAGTCGGGCGAGCCGGTAGTCGGGGAAGACCTCGGAGGCGCGCAGGAGCTCGCCGGTGTCCATCCGGACCAGCAGGGGGAGGTCCGTGTGGCCCTTCACGAAGTCCTCGTCGTAGAGCTTCTCGTCGATCAGGACCCGGGCGATTCCGAGGGCGAGGGCGGGATCGGTGCCGGGCCGGATCACGACGATCTCGTCCGCCTTGCAGCAGCTCGAGCTGTACTCGGTGGTGATGGCGACCACCTTGGTGCCCTTGAGGCGTGCCTCGGTGAGGAAGTGCGCGTCGGGCATCTTGGTGGAGATCCAGTTCATCCCCCAGAGGAGCGCGAGCTTCGAGTACTCGACGTTGGCGAGGTCGAAGTCGACGGTCTGCTGGCCGGTCACCATCGGATGGCCGGGCGGGAGGTCCGTGTGCCAGGAGTAGTTGTCGAGGCCGACCCCGCCCCGGGCCTCATCCGGGCCCACCCCGCGCACGAAGGCATCGAGCAGCGCCATGGAGTTGGCCTGCCGGTACTGCCCGAAGAGCTTGATCGAGCCGAGCACGGGCATCCCCCCGCGAAACTTGAGCGTGCGCGTGCCGGCGCCCTCCATGGCCTCGACCATGGAGGGGTGGTAGCCCTGGGCGCGCAGGCGCTCGGCACCCTGCTCGCCCGAATAGAAGCGGGCGAGGTGCTCGAGGGTGCGGGCGGCGAGGTCGTAGGCGGTTTCCCAGGAGACCCGCACGAAGCGGTCCTCGCCCCGACGGAAGAGCTCGGCCGGGGGGTTGCCGTCGGCATCGCGGGGAAAACCCCGCTCCACCCACTCCTTGAAGCCCTGGCGCACCATCGGGCCCTTGACACGCCGGTCGCCGGTGAAGCGGCGCACCACGGCGAGGCCCTTGTTGCAGTGGCGGGGGTCCCAGCGCCGGGTGGCCTTCGTGCCGTAGACGTCGCTGGCCTCGTGGTACCGCTGGGTCGGTCCGCAGCGGGTGACGACGCCGTTCTTGACGTAGGCGCGCAGGTAGCAGTTGTGCGTGCAGTTGGGCGTGCACATGAAGACGTACGAGTCGTCGTAGGCGTAGAGGTCGCGGTAGAGCTTCTCCCAGCCGCGCTCCGGGTAGTGGGCCAGCGGATTGGTGACGGCGTGCGCCGGCTGCAGGAGCGACAGCGAGAGGAGCTCGCTGCCGGCGAGCGCGGCCACGGACGCCGTGGCCCCCTTCAGGAAGTCTCGGCGGCTGACGCCCTTGGATCCGGTCATCTCCGATCCTCCACGGGTACGACGCACCTGTTTGCATGGGACGTGCCGCCCGGCGGCGCGGTCTCCGCCGCGCTGGCGGCCCCCGGCGGGGCGGGCCGCCCCACGGCCGGCACCACGCGTGGGGCGAGGTGCCCGCTGCCGTGGACCGACGCGGCCCGCAGCCCGGCACACCCGGCACGAAGGCGCGGCCCGGATGGCGCCGGGGCTAGCCGACGGCCGGCAGGAAGCTCCCGTGGAATCCGAAGGGCACCCGATCCGGCAGGTGGATCCGGGCGAGCGGCTCGTCGGTGAAATTCCGGGCGTCGAGGACCACCACCTCGCTCCGGCCGCTCCCGGCGTCGAAGACGGTGGCGAGCACGAAACCCTCGTCCTCCTCGGCATCCGCGTGGGCCGGCACGAACACCGGCTCGGAGAAGGCGCGGTGGGGGCCCTCGTGGTGGATCTCGCCGGTACCGCGCACGAGGTCGTGCTTGAGCAGCGCGCCGAAGGCGAGGCCCTCGCCCACCGCGGTGCCGTAGCCGAAGCGATGGATCCGACCGGTGCGGCGCTCGTCGATGCGCGGGAACTCCTGTCCGCGGTCGTCGAGGCGCTCCTCCTTCACCGGACCTCCGCGGGGGTCGACGGTCCAGCGCTCGAGGGTGGGGCTCCCCTCCGAGGGGCCCCGGAGCTCGCGGTCGAACATGCGGGGGTGGCGGACGAGGTCCACCACCACCCGTCCGCCCTCGTCCTCGAAGGCGTTCATGGGGTGGAAGACGAAGCACGGCTCGACCTCCGCCCAGAGCACCTCCTCCGCGCTCCCTTCCCGGGGAAGGAGGCCCACCCGCGCCCCGTACTCCGGGTGCCAGCGGTAGGGAAGGCCGGAGCCGCCCGTCGGATCGAGGGTGACCGGCAGGTCGAAGAGCACCAGGAAGTGTTCGGTGATCGCGCAGTCGTGGACCATCGGTCGACCGGGAACCGGCACGCCGAAGCTGCGGCGCACCCGGCCGTCCGTCCCCACCACCACCACCCCGATTTCCTCTGCGAAGGGGGTGTAGGTCGCCGCCCAGAGCTCCCCGGTTCGGGGATCCCGCTTGGGATGGGCACTGAACGAGCCGCGCAGGGTGCCTTCGAAGTCGGTCCGGGCCACCGTCTCGAGCTCGTCGTCGAGCTCCACCGGCAGGTTCCCGGCTTCGACCAGGGCAAGGATGCGCCCGGCGTGGCGGATCACGTGGGTGTTGGCGACGCCCGAGCCGATATCCGGATCGCGGCGAGGACCGGGGACGGGCGGGCCGCCGAGGCGGGCGACCACGTGGTCGTCGCGGACGAAGCGGCGCCGGTAGCGGTGGGCCCGCCCGCCGCCGATCCACACACCGTGGACCATCCCGCTGCCCAGGAACCAGTGGTAGCGGGCCGGGTCCGGATCGATGGGGTTCGGGCCGATGCGCGCGAACACCCCTTCGATCGCCTCGGGGATGCGTCCGGTCACCGCGAGGTCGGTGGCGTCGAGTTCGCCTTCCACGGGGGCGAAGTTGCCGGTGAGAAAGGGGTGCGCCGGGGCCGGGTCGGCCATGGAACCTCCTGCGCCCGGGCCGCCGGGGCGTGCTGCGGGCAGAGGGCGAGTCTCCCGGGCTCCCGGCCCGCCGTCAACTCGTCGCCCCTTGAGCTCCCGGCGCGGGCCGCGCATCTTCGCGCGAGCCGCCGCCGCGGCGGAACCGGTCGCGGGCCGTGTGGCCGGACGGCCCCGCTCCGGGTGCGTTCCGGAGGCACTCCGCAGGCCCATTGCGGCAGGGGGAGGGCGCGTGTCGCGGGGCACGTCTCAGCTCGAAGGTGGGGGAGGGGTCGGAGCCGTCGGGAGGCCGGCGCCGGGGCGGCGGCGGTTGCGCGGCCCCGCGCGGGTCTACGCCTGGACGGCCTTTCCCGCGGTGCTGGCGCTCACCCACTGGGGCGGGATGGCCCTGATGGAGGCCGGGGTCGAGCCCGCCCTCAGCGTGGGGCCGCCGATCGCAGCCGCCTACCTCTTTCTCGCGCTCTCGGAGTGGTGGCTGCCCTGGCACCGGAGCTGGCTGCGGCCCCGCGGCGATCTCGGAACGGACGTCGGCCTCTTCCTCGTGAACACGGCGGTCACCGGCCTCGCGACGCCCGTCGTGCTCGCGGGCGGGGCCCTGGCCGGCACCTGGCTGGCGGCGCGGATCGGAGCGGGACTGTGGCCCGTGGGCATTGCCCTCTGGCTTCAGCTTCCGCTCGCGCTCGTCGTGGCGGAACTCGTCGAGTACTCCTTCCACCGCGCGATGCACGAGGTGCCCTGGCTGTGGCGCTTCCACGTGACCCACCACAGCGCGCCGCGCCTGTACTGGCTGAACGCGGTCCGCTTTCATCCCATCGATCTCTTCCTGGTGGGCACGGTGAAGCTGGTGCCGCTCGCGGTCCTGGGCGCCGGGCCGGAGGTCTTCGCCCTGGTGACGCTCTTCTCGGGCGTCCACGGTGCCTTCCAGCACGCCAACGTCCCGGTGCGGCTGGGCCCCCTGAACTGGGTGTTCAGCATGACAGAGCTCCACCGCTGGCACCACGCGCCGGAGCCGGAGCTCGCGAACCACAACTACGGCGGCAATCTGATCGTGTGGGACGTGGTCTTCGGCACGCGCTTCCTCCCCCGGGACCGGGAGCCCCCGGAGGAGATCGGAATCCGCGACCTGCCCGCCTTTCCCCGGGGCCTGATCGCCAACCTGCTCGCGCCGTTCCGATGGGGGCGGGTGGTGGAGCGGGCGAGCTCGCCGGACCGCTGAGGCCGGCAGGCGGGGAG
>JALSIO010000229.1 GCA_026989995.1 Myxococcales bacterium | reverse complement strand
TCTGCTCGGGTTGCCCCCACAATACCTCGACGGTCGTTCCCGAGGGGAGCGTCGCCCTCGGCGGCATCGGCTGTCATGGGATGGCGGTGTGGCTCCCGGAGCGCCGCACCCTCGCCGTCACCCAGATGGGCGGAGAAGGCGCCAACTGGATCGGCCAGGCCCCCTTCGTGGAGACTCCGCACGTCTTCCAGAACATGGGTGACGGAACCTACTTCCACTCCGGCCTCCTGGCGATCCGCGCCGCGGTCACCGCGGGCGTGAACATCACCTACAAGATCCTGGTCAACGGGGCGGTGGCGATGACCGGCGGGCAGCCCATCGAGGGCGAGCCGATGGAGGGCGAGATCACCGTCCCCGAGATCGTCGCGCAGCTCTCGGCCGAGGGCGTGCGGCGGATCGCCGTGGTCAGCCCGGAGCCGGAGAAGTATCCGGCGGCGCTGCGGCGCACCCCCGGCGTCACGCTGCACCACCGGGACGAGGTCCTCCGGGTCCAGAAGGAGCTGCGGGAGCACCGGGGGGTCTCCGCGCTGGTCTACGACCAGGTGTGCGCCGCGGAGGCGCGGCGACTCCGCAAGCGCGGGGCGCTGCCCGATCCGCCGAAGCGGGTGGTGATCAACGAGCGGGTCTGCGAGGGCTGCGGAGACTGCGGCGTCCAGAGCAACTGCATCTCCATCGAGCCGGTGGAGACCGAGTTCGGTCGCAAACGCCGGATCAACCAGTCGACCTGCAACAAGGACTACTCCTGCCTCAAGGGCTACTGCCCGAGCTTCGTGACGGTCACGGGAGGCGAGCTCCGCAAGGTCGCGCGCGAGGCGGCGGACACGGGCTCCGACGAGCACTTCCGCGACCTGCCGGAGCCCGAGCTCCCCGACGCTTCCTCGCCGGTGAACCTGCTGGTGACCGGAATCGGCGGGAGCGGCGTGGTCACGGTGGGGGCCCTGCTCGGGATGGCGGCCCACCTCGAGGGGCGGGGCTGCACGGTGCTCGACGTCACCGGGCTCGCCCAGAAGAACGGGCCGGTCACCAGCCACGTGCGCATCGCCGACGAGCCCGACGCCCTGCACGCCACCCGGATCGCCGGGGCGGGGGCCGACCTCGTCCTGGGTTGCGATCTCGTCGTCGCCACGGGGCCCGAGAGCCTCGGCACGATGGCCAAGGGGCGGACGGTGGTCGTGGGCAACCGGGACGTGGCTCCGACCGCGGACTTCGCCACCCACCCCGACCTCGACCTCTCGCCCCGAGCCATGGAGCAGGCCCTCGCCCGGACGGTGGGGGACGAGGCCGTGCACCTGCTGCCCGCCACGGAGCTCGCCACCTCGCTCTTCGGCGACGCGGTGGCCACCAACCTCCTCCTGCTCGGCTACGCCTGGCAGCTCGGCCGGATTCCGGTGGGGCAGGAGGCGCTCTTCCGGGCCATCGAGCTGAACGGCCGCGCCGTCGAGATGAACCGGCGGGCCTTCCTCTTCGGCCGCCTGCTCGCGGTGGCGCCGGAGCGGGTCGAGGCGCTCGCCGGGTCCGGGATGGCGGAGCCGCCCGCCGCGCCCTCCCTCCCCGAACTCGTGGAGCGGAGGGCGGCGCATCTGCGGGCCTGGGGCGGTCGCCGGCCGGAGGCGCGCTTTCGGAGCCTGGTCGAGGAGGTGGCCGCGCGGGAGCGGGAACTGGTGCCCGGGAGCACCAGGCTGGCTGCGGCGGTGGCGCGGGGTTTCTCGAAACTGCTCGCCTACAAGGACGAGTACGAGGTGGCGCGGCTCTACACCGACGGCGGGTTCCGCCGGCAGCTCGCCGCGGAGTTCGAGGGGGACATCCGCCTCGAGCTCCACCTCGCCCCGCCGCGGATTCCGGTGGTGGACCGGCTCGTGGCGCGGAGGGATCCCGAAACCGGACGTGCCCGCAAGTGGGTGGTCGGGCCGTGGATCTTCCCGGTGCTTCGCGTGCTGGCGCGGCTGCGCTTCCTCCGCGGAACCGCGCTCGACCCCTTCGACAGCGAACACCGGCGACTCGAACGGCGCCTTGCGGACGAGTACGAGGCCCGGATCCGCGGCCTTCTGCCGGCCCTGCGGCCCGATCTGCTCGAACTCGCGGTGGAGATCGCCGCGATCCCCGAACAGATCCGGGGTTTCGACCTGGTGAAGGAGGCGCAGCTCGAGGCCGCCCGCGCCCGGGAACGCGAGCTTCTGGCGTCCTTCGAGGCGATGGCCGGCGGGGCGGCGTCGGACGGGGCACAGCCCGCCTGACGGTTCGCGGGCTTCCCCGGTGCACCTCGCCGCGCCCGCCGTCACGGCCCCCTCGCACGGCCGTCACGCCCCCTCGCGCAGGTACTTCCAGCCCCCACGGCCCATGAGCAGCCGATGCCGCGGGCCTTCCCGCGTGGGATCACCGGCGTCGTAGCCCGCGTCGCCGGGGTAGAGGATGCACACCTCGGGGCCGGTCCCGAGGATGCGGGGCTCGAAGGTGAGCAGGGGAGCCCGCGCCAGGGATCTCTGCAGGGAGTCGAAGCGGCGGTGCGGGGCGAGCCAGCTCACGGTCACGAAGGTGGGAGGCGCGAGCCGCAGCTGCATGCGCTGGTGCGCCTCGAGGGCGGTCTCCGGCCGGAGCCAGCGATGCCGGCCGATCTCGTCGCCGTCGACCCTCACCGCCGCGTCGGGCGGCGCCGCGGCGAGGAAGAACCACGTGTCGAAGCGCCGGGGCTGCACCGGCGGGGTGATCCAACGGGAGATCGGGGTGAGGGCCTCCGGCGCGAGCTCGAGGCCCGCTTCCTCCCGGGCCTCCCGCACCGCGGCGCGGCGGGCGGCCTCGATCGGTTCCCGGGCCGGGGCGAGGTCCTCCGACTCCACCTTGCCCCCGGGAAACACCGAGGGCATCGGTCCCTCGTGGCCGGGCTTCGGCCGCCGTTCGAGGAGGAGCACCTCGAGCTCCGGGGCCTCGCGAACGAGCACCACGGTGCCCGCCGGGACGAGGCCCCCGCCCGGCTCAGGCATGGGGCTTCCAGGCGCGGAGCAGGTCGTCGGCACGACAGAGGGTGGCCACCGCCCCGAGGCTGTGGGCGAAGACCGACTCCACATGGCTCGCGGGGAAGCCGGCGACCGCATCGGTCGGGATCACCACCTGGTAGCTCGCGTTCACGGCGTCGAAGGCCAGGTTCTGGATGGCCACGTTGACCGAGACGCCGACGCCCACCACGGTCTGCACGCCGAGGTTTCGCAGGATGAAGTCGAGCTCCGTTCCCTGGAAGGGCGAGAGGCCGTGGAGGCGGGGGAGCACCAGGTCGCGCTCGTCGACGTCGATCTCCGGAACCAGCTCCGCCGCCCGGGAGCCCGGGTGGAGCTGCACCGGTGCCCGCGCCATGAACCGGAAGATCCGGGCGTTGCGGTTGGCGCCGAGCCCATCGGGCCGCCGGATGGCCGTGCAGTGGATCACGGGGACCGAAGCCGCCCGGGCGGCCCGCACCAGCCCTGCGATGACGGGGACCGCAGGAGCGGCGGCGCGGGCGAGCTCCGGGAGCTGGGAGAGGTCGCCGATCACTCCGCGCTGGCACTCCTGGGTCACGAGGGCGGTGTGGACCGGGCGGACGAGTGCGTCGAAGTCGAGAGGCACGGGTCGGAGCTCCTCCGGAGCTCCATGCTCGCGCAGGAAGTCGGGGCGTCAAGCGGTGGAAGAGGCGGGAGGCGGGCCCGCAGGCCGGAAGCCACGCCGGGGGTTCAGGGAGATCCGAGTCCCCGGGCGGCCTCGGCGAGGATCGGCGCGAGCTCGGGCGCGACCTGGAGGAAGCGCACCGCGAAGCCGTCGTCGGTCTCGCGCACCACCGCGGCGCGCAGCTCCACGCCGTCGCCTCCGGACCCGTCCTCGATGCGCACCCGGATCTTGATGCCCGGGTACAGGCGCTGGGTGGCCTCCCGGATCAGGGCTCCGGTCTCGGAGAGGTTGGCAAGGCGCCCGCGCCCCTCGGTGTCTCCGGTGGAGAAGGTGACCCGGTTGGCAGCGGGGAAACGCGGTGCGCGCTCGATCCACGGCCCGGCCACGCGAAAACCTCCCGGTCGGAGGCATCGGACGGCCCGGGGAAGGGCTTGAGCGCCCCGGCCCGGCCGGGGGGGCGCCCCCGGGGTCCGGCTAC
>JALSIO010000228.1 GCA_026989995.1 Myxococcales bacterium | reverse complement strand
GGAGGAGGCCCTCGACCACATCGCCGCGGAGTTCGTCCGGGTCCTCGCCCGGCGGGGCGGCGAGAGCGTCATCTGCGAGCTCGGACCGAATGTGGACGACGGACCCCGCACGGCCGCGGGGCTCCGATTCTTCCGCCAGATCGGAGCCCCCCTCACCGACTCCATGGCGCAGATCGGCGACCTCGCCATGGGCGGGATCATCACGCTCGGCACCCCCCACACCGACGCGAGCTCGAACGACTGGTTCCGGTCGCGCCATCTCGTGCTCTGCGCCATGAACCCGGCCGCCACGCGGATTCCCGACGCGCACTTCCTCACCGAGGCGCGCTACCGGGGAGCGCGCGTGACCTGCATCGCACCGGACTACAACCAGAGCGCGATCCACGGGGATCTCTGGCTCTCGCCCCGCCCGGGGACCGACCTCGCTCTCGCGCTGGCCTCGAGCCACGTGATCGTCGAGGAGGGTCTTTGCGACGAATCCTACGTGGCCGAGCAGCCCGATCCTCCCTTCCTGGTGCGCGAGGACACCGGACGTCTCCTCCGCGATGCCGACCTCCTTACGGACGGAAGCGACGAGCGCTTCGCCTTCTACGACGGCGAGGGCGGGAGGGTGGTCCTCGCGCGGGGCCGTGCCGGCTCCCCGGAGCGGACCCTCGAGCTCCCTGCCGGCGTCCGGCCACCGGGGAGCCGCCGCGCGTGGACTACGACGGCAACCCCGAAGCCTCGGCGCGGAAGACTGCCGGCGGGTGGCTGCACAGCGGCGACCTGGGCTGGCGTGACGAGGAGGGCTGGTTCTTCTTCTCCCACCGCAAGGGCGGGGGCATCCGGCGCCACGGAGACTTCGTCCATCCCGGTTTCGTGGAGAAGGTCATCGCCGAGCATCCCAGCGTGTCGGATGTCTTCGTCTACGGCGTGCCCGCCGCCTCGGGTGCCCCGGGGGAGAAGGACATCGTGGCCGCGGTGGTGCCGGCACAGGGGGTACCCTTCTCGCCGAAGGCGATCTTCGAGGCGTGCCGGAAGGGGCTCGAGCCGAACTTCGTGCCGACGTGGATCCAGGTGGTGGAGGAGATCCCGAAGACCGCGTCGGAAAAGCCCCAGGAGCGGCTGCTCGCCGCCGTCTTCGATCCGTCGGCGGAGAACGTCTGCACGGAGTCCGAGGCGATGGGCTGAGACGGGTGCCGGCGTCGCCACGCGTGGAGCTCCGGCCCGGGGCGCCCGCGGGGGGAGGGCCACCATGGGTGCAGGGTACGAGCGGCTGTCCGCCCAGGACGCCTCCTTCCTCCTCTTCGAGACGCCGGAGACCCCGATGCACGTGGGAGCCGGGGCGCGGCTGCGGCCCGCAGAGGGTTCCCGGCTCGACGCCGACCGGCTGCGGGCCTACGTCGCCTCCCGGCTCCACGCCATCCCGTCGTACCGCTGGCGCCTCGAGTGGATGCCCGTCTCGGGCCATCCGATCTGGGTCGACGACGACCGCTTCGACCTCGACCACCACGTGCGGCACATCGCCGTGCCCGCACCGGGCGGTGAGGCCGAGCTCGCCCGGCTGGCGGGCCACCTCGACGGCGAGCCCCTCGACCCACGCACCCCCTGTGGGAGATGTGGATCCTGGAGGGCCTGGCCGATGGAACCGTCGCCCTCCTCTCCAAGATCCACCACGCCCTGCTCGACGGCGCCTCGGGCGTGGCGCTGATGGCGGCGCTCTACAGCACGCAGCCGCGCACCGAGATCCGCCCCCGATGCCCTGGACGCCGCGCCCGGCTCCGGGTCGTGCCGAGCCGCTCGCCGACGAGCTCCGACACCGCGCGGGCACCCCGCTGCGCGCCCTGCGCAGCACGGCGCGCCTCGGCAGCGATCCCGAGGAGGCCGGCGACCGACTGCTTCGCGCCGGCAAGGCCGTCATGCAGGCGCTGGCCTCCGGATTCCGGCCCGCCGGCGAGACGCCGCTCAACGGACGCGTCGGCCGCGGGCGCCGGGTCGCCTTCCGCTCGCTCCCCATGGAGGGCATCCGGGGGGTCCGCAAGGCCCTCGGCGGCACGGTCAACGACGTGTTGCTCGCCGTGGTGGCCGGCGCGCTTCGCCACTTCTTCCGGCACCGGCGGGCACCGCTTCGCGACCTCTCCTTCCGCGTGACGGTCCCCGTCAACGCCCGCCACGGGGAGGCCGCCGGACCGGTCGGAAACCGCGTGTCGGCACTCTTCGTGGATCTCCCCCTTCGCGTCGCGGATCCGGTCCGGCGCCTCCGGGCGATCCAGCCGGCCACGGGACGGCTCAAGTCGTCGGGTGCGGCCGACGGGGTGGACCTCGCCCTCGCCGAGCTGGAGGAGCCGGCGAAGGCTGGCCCGAGGGCCTGACGACGCGCTCGCGTGATGACGCGCTCGTGCGATCGCGGCACCCGTCCGCGCGGCGCTCGGCGCGCGGCGGAGGGCACATCCCTCCCGGAGCGGGTTCCCGTCGGGAGGAACCGCGGGGGCCGACGCCCGGCCGACCCGTGCTCGCTCGGGTGCCTGCCCGAGGGCGGACGCGGCCCGCCGCGAGCACGCGGCGGGCCGCCAGGGCGCGGGAAGGCCGGGAGCTACTCGATCCCGAGGACCCGGATCTCGAAGTGCAGGTTCTGGCCGGCGAGGGGATGGTTCATGTCGATGACGATCTCGTCGCCGCGAATCTCGTGCACCCGCACCGGTCGGCGCTGGCCATCGGCCGACTGCGCGAGGAGCTGCTGGCCGACCTGCCGGGCCTCCTCCGGAACGGCGCTCGCGGGGACGGGCCGGAGCAGATCGGGATCGACCTCCCCGTAGCCCTGGGCCGCGGAGAGCGTCACCTTCCGCGACTCGTTCTCCTCCATGCCGAGGAGCGCATCCTCCAGGGCCGGGAGGATCTGGCGCTCCCCCTGCTGGTAGACGAGGGGCTCCCCGCCCACGTTGCTGTCGGCGACGCTGCCGTCGTCGAGGGTGAGGGTGTATTCGATGCTGACGCGACGACCATTCTCGATCACTTGGCTCGGGACCTCTTGTCCGATTCGTTGTCAGGACACCCGATCGAAGCGACGGACACGATTCCGCTCCACCGGGGCTTTCCGCTGGCTCTCTTCGCGTTCCGGCGGACCGGACACGCGCCGTGCGATCCACGCTCCGAGCTCTTCTGCCGTGGCGATTCCGGAGAGGCCTCTGCTGCGAATCGGAAGGGTCGCGAGGGTGAAAGCGGACGGAAGCCGCGAAGCTAGCAGGAGGGTCGGCGCCCGCCACCCCGTGGGATGCCTTGACCCCGGGGGCCCCTTCGGCGACCGTGCGTCGATCCACCCGCGGCCCGGAGCGCGTGGGGCCGAGGGAAGGGCCCCTCCATCCCGGAGCGGGGCAGGTCGCCCACGGAGAACCCCATGGATCCGCGGCTGCTCTACTGGACCGCAGCCTGGCTCAACATGGCGCTGGTCACCGCGCTCGCCGTGGCGGGTGTGGCGGCCATTCGCTCCGGGCGCATCGAGGCGCACCGGGCGCGGATGATCACCGCCTCGGTGCTGGTGGGGCTCTTCCTCGTCTCGTATCCGATCAAGGTCGCGCTGCTCGGGCGCGAGCATCTCGCGGCCTGGCCCGAGCTGCAGGTGGCCATCCTCCGCTTCCACGAGCTCTGCATCGCGGTGATGGTGGTGGGCGGGTCGACGGCGCTGGGGCTCGCGCGCGCGCTCGGGCTCCGAGCGGCCCCGGAGGAGGCCCGGAAGCGGCGTCCCGGCCTGGTGTCGATCCACCGCCTCGCCGGCCGGATCGCGGTGGGTGGCACGGTGCTCGGCCTGCTCAGCGCCGGCGCGATCCTCGCCGGCATGTGGGCCCGAGCCGGGTGAGCGACGCCGGAGGGCCGCTCAGAGAAAACGCAGCAGGCAGGTCAGCGGACGGCCGCTCCACCCACCGGCTCGAAGCGCAGCCGCCGGTAGAGGCGGAGCGCGGGATCGGCTCCCTCCGCCGGGCTGGCACCCTGTCGAAGCGCCCCCACCCCACCGGTGCCGGGCGCGCGTCGCGCCGGCACCCGGCGCGGGCCGGGACCTTCGGGTCGGGTCATCGACTTCACTCCTCGGACCGGGTGCGCTCCGGGGCGAGCCGGTCCACATGGCCCAGATCGCGCC
>JALSIO010000227.1 GCA_026989995.1 Myxococcales bacterium | reverse complement strand
CCCGGGCCTTCTCGAGCGGTTCCGGCAATCCCTCGACCACCGCGGTCCGGACGACCACGGGATCCTCGCGGAGCCCGGCATCGGCCTGGTCCACACCCGCCTGTCGATCCTGGACCTCTCGAGACGGGCCCGGCAGCCGATGGAGAGCCCGGGCGGACGCTTCGTGCTCTCCTACAACGGGGAGATCTACAACTACCGCGAGCTCCGGGCGGAGCTCGCAGCCCGCGGCGCGGAGTTCCGCACCACGAGCGACACCGAGGTCATCGTCCAGCTCGCGGAGCGGGAAGGCCTCGAGGCGCTCCGGCGGCTGGAGGGCATGTTCGCATTCGCGCTCTACGATCGGAGGGAGCACCGGCTGCTGCTCGTGCGGGACCGGCTGGGCATCAAGCCTCTCTTCTGGGCCGAGCTTCCGGACGGAGTGGCCTTCGCCTCCGAGCCCAAGGCCCTGCAGGCCCACCTCCGCGGCACATCCCCGCCGGCTTCGAAGGTCGCCGAGTATCTGGCCTTCCGGAACCTCCTCGGGGAGGAGACGCTCCTGCCCGGCTGCCGCACCCTGGCTCCGGGGGGCGAACTCACGACCGACGGGCGCGAAATCCGCGTGCGGAGGTGGCACGAGTTCCCGGTCGCGGCCTCCGGAACGGGGGGCGAGGCGCTGGCGGACGCCGTTCGACGCGCGGTCGACCGGCAGCGTGCGAGCGATGCACCCGTGGGAGTCTTCCTTTCCGGAGGTGTCGATTCGAGCCTGGTGGCGGGAGCCCTCCGCGAAGCCGCCGGCCCCTTCGAGAGCTTCTCGGTCGGCTTCGCGGAAAAGGACTGGGACGAAACCGACCGCGCGGGGACGGTGGCGGGAGCCCTCGGCCTGGAGATGCGGGTCATCCGGCTGGAGGAGGCCGCCTACGTGGACGGCCTCGGGTGGGCGACCTGGCACCTCGACACCCCGCTCAACCACGCGCACTCGGTTCATCTGCTCGCTCTCGCGCGCTTCGCGCGGCAGCACATCAAGGTGGCGCTCACCGGAGAGGGGGGAGACGAGCTCTTCGCGGGCTACCCGCGCTACCGGATCTTCCTGGCGGCGCGGGCCCTTGCCCGGATGGGCGCCGCCCGCTGGCTCGCGGGCGCGCGTCGCCCGGAGGCCCGGTGGAGCCGGCTGGATCGCCTGATCGCCGCCTCGGGAGTCGACGAAGCACGCGCGGCGGCACTGAACGCCGCGTTCACGGATCCCGCCCTCGCGTCCCGGCTCGCGGGGTCCGCGGAGGGGGCGGGGCTGGAGGCCCGGGCAGAGCGGTACCGCCGGGCCCGTGCCGGCGGAGCCCCCCCTCTCGCCGCCCTGCTGGCACTCGAGCGCGAGACCTATCTCGTCTCGCTGCTGCAGCGGATGGACCGCATGACCATGGCCGCGGGCCTGGAAGCCCGCGTGCCGCTCCTGGACGAGGGGGTGGTGGAGCGGGCCCTCGGGTTTCCGGCCGATGCCCTGGCCGACCCGTTCCGCACCAAGAAGCCGCTGCGCCGGCTTGCGGCCGCGCGGTACGGGAAGGCCTTCGCCCAGGCGCCGAAATCGGGATTCGGGGTGCCGGTGGGCGACTGGCTGCGTCGGCCCGGCCCGTTCTCGCAGTTCGCCGAGGGCCTGCTTCTCGGCCGGGCGTTCCGGGAGCGGGGATGGGTCGACGCCGGGGAAGCCGCCCGGCTGCTTCGCGAGCATCGGGCGGGTGGGCGCGACCACGCGGAGATCCTGTGGAGCCTGGTGGCGCTCGAGCTCTTCGCGCGGCTGTGCGTGGACGGTGAGGGACCGGGGTCCCTTCCCCCGGAGCCGCGGGCGGCCGCGCTGTGAGGCTGGGCGAGCTGCAGACGCTCCTGCGAGCGGATGCCTTCCGCTATTCGGGCGGGCGGCTCGGCCTGGTGCGGACCTTTCTCCGATTTCCTGGATTCCGGTACACCGCGACCCTCCGCCTCGCCGCCTTCCTGCGCGAAGCTCCCGCGCGTGGATACGGCCTCTTCTACCTGGTCGGGATGTGGCTGGCACGGCTCTCGATCGTCTACGGCGTCCACATCCCGAACCACACGCGGATCGGCCCGGGCCTCTACCTCGGACACGTGGGCGGGATCTTCGTGAACGGCGAGGTGGTGATCGGAGCGAACTGCAACCTCTCGCAGGGGGTCACGCTCGGGGTCGGCGGCACGGGAGGAAGGCGGGGCTGTCCCGTGATCGGGGATGAGGTCTATCTCGGTCCCGGTTCGGTGGTCTTCGGACCGGTTCGCGTCGGCGACCGGGCGGCGGTCGGCGCCAATGCGGTGGTGTCTCGCGACGTCGAGCCCGGAGCCTCGGTCGGGGGCATTCCGGCAACCCGGATCTCGGAGCACGGGTCGCGCGGGCTGATCCAGCACCCCTGGCCCCCGGCGAACGGCGGCGACGCCGCCCGGGAGGGGCTTGGGCGGGAAATCCGGTGAGTGCCTCTGGCGGACGAGAAACGGGCACTCCGGGCCCGCCGGCCGTTCCGGGGCGACCGGTGGGTGGGCAGGGCCCGCCTGCGCAGCCCACGCCGCAGGCGACCCCGGGCGCGCTCAGCGTCGCCCTGCTGGTCGCCGCGCTGCTCGCGGTGGGGGCGCTCGGGTGGTGGCTTCAGCTGCGCCCTTCGCTCGAGCCCGATGCGTCGTCGCTCCTGACCCTGCCCTCGGAGATCGCGGGCTTTCGGGGGAGCGACATCCCGCTCGGGAGCACCGTGGAGGCGGAGCTGCGGGCGGATGGCAACGTGCAGCGGGCGTACGTCCACCCGGCGACCGGGGACGTGGTGTGGCTCTACCTGGGCTACTACGGCACGGCCCGGGGCGGGCGTCCGGAGCACACGCCCCGCGGCTGCTACACCGGTGCCGGATGGGCCATCGCCGAGGCGCGGGTGATCCGGGGCGGTGCCGGCCCCGTGAACGAGTACCTGGTCGAGAAGGGTGGCGAGCGCCGCCTGGTCCACTTCTGGTACCGCTCCTGGCGGACGCCGGCCATGACCGGGGGCATCGACCAGAACCTCGACCGGATGGCGGGCCGGCTGCTGGCCGGGCGCGCGGACGGCGCGCTGATCCGGGTCTCGACCCCGATCACGAGCTCGGTGGACGCCGCCCGGAGCCGGCTGGTGACGTTCGAGCGAGCCCTCGCGCCGCTGGTGGCCGAGCGATGGCCCACGGAGCACCCGGCGGGAGAGGCCCGGAGCCCCGGGCTCACGGAACCTCCCGCCCCGCGAGCTCGTGCTTCCGGCGGCGGCGCTCCTCCCGGGAGCGGATGATCTCGACGACTTCGTCGACGTCGTCGGTGACGTGGAAGAGGCGGAGATCGGCCCGGGAGATCAGCTTGCGGCCGAGGAGCTGCTCCTCCATCCAGGCCACGAGCCCCCGCCAGTAGTCGCTTCCGAAGAGGACCACGGGAAAGTTCTTCATCTTGCCCGTCTGCTTGAGGGTGAGGCACTCGAAGAGCTCGTCGAGGGTCCCGAAGCCGCCGGGGGTGGCCACGAAGGCGCAGGCGTACTTCACGAACATGACCTTGCGGGCGAAGAAGTAGTCGAAGTGCAGCGCGATGTCCTGGTAGGGGTTCGGCTTCTGCTCGTGCGGAAGCCGGATGTTGAGGCCGACGGAGGTCCCTCCGCCGAGGCGCGCGCCCCGGTTGGCCGCCTCCATGGCCCCGGGGCCACCTCCCGTGATGATGCCGAAGCCCGCCTGGGCGAGCTTCTTCGCGATCTCGAGGGTCGCGGCGTAGTAGGGGTCGCTCCGGCGGAGCCTGGCGCCCCCGAAGATCGTCACGGACGGCCACACCGGGTGGAGGGTCTCGAAGCCCTCCACGAACTCGCCCATGATCTTGAAGACCGTCCAGGTGTCCTTGGCGCGGAAGTCCGCCACGGCCTTCCCATCGGAGGACGGTCGGGGCCGCTTGACCGGATCCCTCCGGTTGCGGCGGCGCCGCCGGGGCGGAGCGCTCACGACCGCTTCTTGAACAGCTCTTCGAGCGCCCGCCGGGGATCGCCCTCGGGGGAAGCGCCCCCGGCGTCGGAGTCGGCGGGTGCGAAGTAGTCGCAGCGATTGGCCCGATCGCGGTCCCGGACCCGCTCGGCATTCGGCTCCCGGCACTCGTTGTAGGCCGCCGGGTCGTGGTGGGCGC
>JALSIO010000226.1 GCA_026989995.1 Myxococcales bacterium | reverse complement strand
ACCGCGGAGCAGCTCGGAATCACGCGCCGCCTCCTCAAGCTCAAGATGGACCGCCTCGGCCTCGGCCCCGGGTAAAGCGGGTGGAACCAGACCCGCACCACCGAGCAGCTCGGAATCACGCCCAGCCTCCTCGAGCCCGAGATGGACCGCCCCGGCCCGGGCGCCGGGTGGGGAGGCCGCCCGACCGGCGGAACCGGGCGCCGCGGCCGGGCGGCGGTTCCGGGGTGTCCGTCCCTCCGTTCCGATCCGAACACCCCGGTTTTCCCGATGGCCCACGCGCACTTGGTGCCCGCCGCGGGCTCGGCCGCACCGGGCGGTGCGCCGCGGTGGCCCCGGCGCGTCCCCGCCGCCCGAGAAAACCCCGTGATTTCCGCGACTTCCCACGCGGGGGCCGCGCCGCGCCGATGGCACGTGGATTGAAACCCGGATCCGGCCATGACCGGAGCCGCGACCGCGCCGAGCCCCTCCCCCTCGCTGGAAGTCCCGCTGCCTCCCGAGGCCCGGACCCGATCCCGTTGGGAGAGCGGGTCCGGAACCCAGAGTCCCCGGCCGGAGGCCGGCCGGATCCGGCCCGGCTGGCGCCGGGAACCCCGGGCACCCCGGGCGCGGCCGGCCCGCTTCTCGCCCCTGCCCCGGCTCGCGCCGTGGCACCGCTCGGAGCCCGCCCACCTGCGCGACGAGTCCGCCGGGGGGCTCTGCCTGATCGCGGCGCGTGCCCCGCGGCCGGGGTCGCTGCTCCGCATCGAGATCCGGCGCCTCGACGGGAGCGAAGCGCCGGCGGTGCTCGGCCGGGTGCGCTGGGTGCAGCCCGCCCCGGGCATCGGCGTGCGTTTCGGCGTCGAGATCGTGCGGCCCGGCCAGCCGCCCACGGAGGCGGCGGGTCGCCCCCCCGCCCCGCTCCCGCGGCAGGTCGGGAGCGCGCTCGCCGACGAGCCGGGAGCTTCTCCGACCGCCTGACACGGCGGAGTCGCCGCGGAGGCGGCGCGCTAGACTCGGGGCTCCCGGCGACGCCTCGCACCCGGCGCCGCGGGTGCGAGGCCCGCCCTGCCCGAGGACCCGCTTCCGGGTCCGTCCCATGCCCGCCCCGCCCACCGCGACGCGGGCGAACGGGGGAGCCCGCCGCGTGTTCGGCATCGGCATGCAGGAGATGCTGGTGATCTTCGTGATCGCCCTGATCGTCTTCGGGCCGAAGCGCCTGCCGGAGCTCGCGCGCACCCTGGGGCGCAGCCTGGGGGAGTTCCGGCGCGCCTCGGCCGACCTCCGGGCTGCGGTGCTCGATCCGCCGCCGGCGCGCCCCCGACCGCCGGCCCCCGAGCCCGCCCCCGGGGAGGACGAGGCGGCCTCGCCCGCATCCCCATCCGGCCCCACCGCGGCGGTGCCGCCGCCCGGGGAGGGCCCGCCGGCGGCGAAGGCGAAGACCGGGCCCGAGGGCGCTGCGGACGCCAGGGCGGACGGGAACGCGGATGGGAAGGCCGGTGGCTGACGAGCCGCTGCCCCTCACCGAGCACCTCGCGGAGCTCCGCACCCGGATCGTCCGCTCGCTCCTGGCCTGGGTGGCGGGCGTCGGCCTCACGTGGTCGTTCAAGGAGCAGATCTTCGGCCTGCTGATCGCCCCGGCGACCCGCGCGCTCGGACCCGGCGGGGGCAAGCTCCAGGCCATCGCACCGGCGGAGATCTTCTTCACCTACCTGAAGTGCGCACTGCTCGGCGGCTTCGTGCTGGCCCTGCCCGTGATCTTCTGGCAGCTCTGGGCCTTCGTCTCCCCGGGGCTCTACCCGAACGAGAAACGGGCTGCGCTCCCCTTCGTCGTGGTCTCCACCCTGCTCTTCGTCGGCGGAGCGCTCTTCGGGTACACGGCCGTGTTCCCGATCATGTTCTCCTTCCTCAGCAGCTTCGACAGCGAGTTCGTGGTCTCCGCGTGGACGATGCGCGAGGTGTTCGGCTTCACCACCCGGCTCTTCCTCGCGTTCGGCATCGCCTTCGAGCTTCCGGTACTCGTCTTCTTCCTCGCCGCGGTGGGCATCGTGGACGCGCCGACCCTGCTGCGCGGGACGCCCTATGCGGTGCTCCTGATCTTCGTGGCCGCCGCCATCCTCACGCCACCCGACTGGGTGAGCCAGGTCTTTCTCGGGGGCCCGATGGTGGTGCTCTACCTCCTCGGGGTGGGCGCGGCCTGGCTGGTGGCGCGAAAGCCCGCCCGGAGCTCCGAGAAGACCATCGCGGGCCCCACGGGCGCCTGAACCGCACCGGTCCCTGTTACACTCGCCACGCCGTGAGCACCCCCCTCACCGCCGCCGGCTACGTCTGGGACCTCCTGCTGGTGCTGGTGCGCAAGGAGCTCAAGCTCCGCTACCGCGGCACCAGCCTCGGAATCCTCTGGTCTCTCGGCAATCCCATCGCGCTCGCGGTGGTGCTTCACGTCGCCTTCCGGCGGGTCCTCGACGTGGACATCGACCGCTATGCGGCCTTCATCCTCTCGGCGCTCTTTCCGTGGCAGTGGTTCTCCAATTCCATCACCGAGGGCTCGAAGTCCTTCCTCGAGAACGGCGACCTGATCAAGAAGCTCCCCTTCCCGCGGATCGCCATCCCGGCGGCGGTGGTGGCGGGAGACCTGGTCCACTTCGTGATCACGCTTCCGGTCCTGGCGCTGGTGCTGGTCTGGGAGAGCGGGACTCCGCCGCCCGTGGGCTGGGCCTCGGGCGTCCCCCTGCTCGTGGCGCTCCAGGCCTCCCTCACGCTCGGCGCGGTTGTGATCGTGGCCTCGGCGCATACCCTCTTTCGCGACATCGGGCAGCTCACCCGGGTCGCGCTCCTGCTGCTCTTCTACGTGACCCCGATCCTCTTTCCGGCCTCGATGCTGCCCCCCGATCTCCGCTGGCTCCTGGTCGCCAACCCGCTCGCCCCCATCATCTCGTGCTGGCGGCACCTGGTGATGAAGGGAAGCCCGGGGCCGCTGCTTCCCGCGGCGGTGGTCTGGACGCTCCTCGTCTCGGTGACCGCGGCGGCGGTCTACCGCAGCATCCGGCCGAGGCTGGCGGAGCTGGTATGAGCACGCCCGCCATCACCGTCGACGGGGTCACCAAGGTCTTCACGCCGTACAAGCACCTGCAGACCAGCGTGAAGCAGGTGCTGCTCCACCCGGCCCAGGCCCTGCGCCGGGCGCGGCCGAGCCGCTTCGTCGCCCTCGAGGGGGTCGACCTCGAGGTCGGGGCGGGAGAGGCCCACGGGCTGATCGGCCCCAACGGCGCCGGGAAGAGCACCCTGCTCGGCATCATCGGCGGCGTGATCCATCCCACGGAGGGCCGGGTGACCACCCGTGCGCGGGTCTCCCCGCTGCTCGAGCTCGGCGTCGGCTTCGTCCCCGACCTCTCCGGGGAGGAGAACGCCGTCCTGAACGGCGTCCTGCTCGGGCTGCGGCGGTGCCGGGTGGAGGAGAAGCTCGAGGCGATCTTCGACTTCGCCGAGCTCGACGCCTTTCGCGCGCACGAGCTTCGGACCTACTCCTCCGGGATGCGCTCCCGCCTCGGATTCTCGGTCGCGGTCCACGCGGATCCGGAGATCCTGCTGGTGGACGAGGTCCTCGCCGTGGGCGATGTGCGCTTCCGCCGCAAGTGCTTCGACCGGATCGCCGAGCTGCGGCGCGCGGGCGTGACCATCCTCTTCGTCTCCCACGACCTCGACACGGTGATCGACGTCTGCGACCGGGCCACCTGGCTCGACGGCGGGCGTGTGGTCCGCACCGGCCCCGTGCGCGAGGTGGTCCGGGCCTACGAGAAGGCCATGGGCGGAGCCGCGGCCGCGCAGGGCCTGCAGGCGCTCGCCGCGCCGCCGAAGGAGTAGGGCGAGCCGCGGCCGCGGCTCAGCCGTCGCCGCGCGCGGCTTCGGGCGGCCCGCCCACCCCAGCGGGCGGGGCCGGGGCAGCGGCGGCATCCCCGATCACCTCGAGCGCCCGCGCCAGGATCCGACGCGTCTCGGGGTCGCCCTCCCGGGCCAGGGCCTCGCGCAGGGGGGCGGTACCCGCCGCGCTTCGAAGCACCGCGAGGGTCATGGCGACCTCCCGGCGCACCTCGGGGTCGGGGTCGCCGAGCCCGGGTACGAGAGGCCCGACGACGTCGTGCCGGCGGCCCAGCCAGCCGAGGGC
>JALSIO010000225.1 GCA_026989995.1 Myxococcales bacterium | reverse complement strand
AGTTCCTCACCACCCGCGGCTTCGGTGTCCTCGACGTCGACTACCGCGGCAGCAGCGGGTACGGGCGCGCCTACCGGGACCGCCTGCGCGGGAGCTGGGGGGTGGTGGACGTGGAGGACACGCTCGCAGCGGCGCGCTGGCTGCTGGCCGAGGGCATCGTCCGCGACGAAGGGCTCGCCGTCTCCGGGCGCAGCGCGGGCGCGCTCACCGCCCTGCTCGCGCTGGCGGCAGGCGGGCCCTTCCGGGGCGGCTCGAGCTGGTACGGGGCGCTGGACCTCGAGTCGCTGGCGCGCGAGACGCACAAGTTCGAGGCCCACTACCTCGAGGGCCTGATCGGCCCGTGGCCCGCTGCCCGCTCCCTGTACCGGGAGCGGTCTCCCCTTTCCCGGGCGGATCGGATCCCGGTTCCGGTGGTCTTCTTCCAGGGCGGGCGGGACCGCGTGGTGCCGCCGGCGCAGGCCGAGGCCATGGCGGCCGCTCTCGGCCGCCGCGGCGTCCCGCACGCGCTGCTCCTCTTCCCCGAGGAGGGGCACGGATTCCGGAGTGCCACCACGCTTCGCCGGGTGCTCGAGGCGGAGCTCGCCTTCCTGGGCTGGTGCCTGGGTGTGGACACCGGTCTGGCGCTGCCGCCGCTCCGCTCCGGACCCGCCGGCGCGGCGGGGAGCTCCGGAGCGGGTTAGCATCCGGCCGCCATGACCGAGTCCGCGAGGTCCTCCCCTTCGCCCGACCTGATCGACGTCCGACCGGACGAGCGCTTCGACGAGGCCGCGGTGGCCGCCTGGCTCCGGGACCGGCTTCCCGGTGCAGACCGCCCCCTCAGCGTGCGGCAGTTCGGCGGCGGGCACGCCAACCTCACCTACCTGCTCCGCTTCGGGAGCGGCGAGGATGCCGTGGAGTACGTGCTCCGCCGCCCGCCCCTCGGTCCGGTCCCCCCCGGTGCCCACGACATGGAGCGCGAGTACCGCGTGCTCTCGCGGCTCTACCGGGGCTTTCCCAAGGCCCCCCGGGCCTACGTCTTCTGCGGCGACGAGTCGGTCATCGGGGCTCCCTTCTTCGTGATGGAGCGGCGGCACGGCGTCGTGGTGCGGGGGCAGGTTCCCGAGATCTTCGGCGGCGGCCGGGATCCGGTGGCGAACCGCAAGCTCTCCGAGGTCGTCATGGACGTGCTCGCCGAGTTCCACGCCGTCGATCCCGCTTCCGTGGGCCTCGGCGATCTCGGCCGGCCCGAGGGCTTTCTCGAGCGGCAGGTCCGCGGCTGGGCGGCGCGCTTCGAGCGGGCCCGGATCGAGGAGGTACCGGTGGCGGAGGAGGTCTGCCGCTGGCTGCTCGACGAGCTTCCCCAATCGCCCTCGCCGACCCTGCTCCACAACGACTGGCGACTCGACAACATGGCGGTCTCGCCGGAGGATCCCGGGCGCTGCGTCGCCGTCTACGACTGGGACATGTGCACCCGGGGCGACCCGCTCGCCGATCTCGGGACGGTGCTCGCGGTCTGGCACGCGCCGGGCGAGCCGGCAGGGGCGAGCCCGATGCCCACCTCCGCGCCGGGCTTCATGACCCGCGAGGAGGCGGCGCGCCGCTACGCGGAGCGGAGCGGCCGCGACCCCTCCACCCTGCCGTACTACATCGTCTTCGGGACCTTCAAGATGGCGGTGGTGCTCCAGCAGATCTACTACCGGTACCACCGCGGCCAGACGAAGGACGAGCGCTTCGCCGGTATGGGCGCCGCCGCCCGGGCGCTCTTCGAGCTCGCCGCCCGTCGACGCCCCTGAGCCGTTCCCCCTTGGAGGACCGGCTCGCCTCGCGGCCCTTCGTCCTCGCCTCCCTGGCGAACTTCGCCCAGGCACTCTCCTTCAACCTCTTTCTCCACTTCCCGGGCTATCTGCAGGAGCTCGGGGCCGACGAGCCCACCATCGGGTGGATCCAGGGAGCCGGGTTCGTGGCGGCGGTGGCCATCCGGCCCTTCCTCGCCCGCGTCCTCGACCGCCGCGGTCGCCGCGGGGTGATCCTGGCCGGGCAGGCCACCAACGCGCTGGCCTGTGCCCTCTACCTCACCGTGCACGAGCTCGGCCCCTGGGTCTTCACCGTGCGGATCGTCCACGGCTTCGCCGAGGCGATGCTCTTCACGGCCCTTTTCACCTACGCGGCAGATCACGTCCCGCCGTCGCGGCGGAACCAGGGTCTCGCGCTCTTCGGTGCGTCGAGCATGTTCCCCATCGCGCTCGGCGGCGTGGTGGGCGACCTCGTCCTCGCCGGCGGGTCCTACCGCGCACTCTTCCGGCTCAGCCTGGTCCTCGCGGGGGTCGCGCTGCTCCTCTCCCTTCCCCTGCGCGATCGCCCCCGCTTCGCGGACGGAGCACCGGCTTCTCGGGGCCTTCGGGCGGCGCTGTGGCAGCCGGATCTCCTGCCCCTGTGGTTCATGACCCTCGTGTTCTCGAGCGGGCTCACGGCCTTCTTCGTCTTCCTCAAGACGTTCGTGCTCGAGACCGGCATCGGCTCGGTGGGCCTCTTCTTCAGCGCCTATACCGGCGCCGCCCTGGCCGTACGCATCTTCGCCGGCTGGCTTCCGGACCGGCTCGGCCCGCGCGCGGTACTCCATCCCGCACTGGCGTCCTTCGTGGCCGGCTTCTTCCTCCTCGCCGCCGCCAAGGGGGGCACCGAGGTGGTCCTGGCCGGCCTCGCCTGCGGGATCGGGCACGGCTACACCTTTCCCATCCTGTTCAGCCTGGTGGTGACTCGGGCCCGGGAGGAGGAGCGCGGCTCCGCGATGGCGATCTTCACGGCGCTGTTCGACGTGGGGGGGCTCCTCGGGAGTCCGAGCCTGGGCGCGCTGATCGGCCGCGCGGGGTACGCCGCCACCTTTGCCGCCACCGGTGTGCTCGTCGCGCTCGGTGCCATCGTCTTTGCCCGGCTCGACCGGGGGAATCGGGTCGGCTGATGGGCGGGGGGAGGCGCCGGGCAGCCTGGTCGGGCGCCGCGCTCATGGTACTCGCCGCCTGCGCCGCGCCGCCCCTCGACCTCGGTGCCGTGGCGGCGAGGCACCCCGCGCTGGCCTCGCACTTCGGGCACCGGCTGCGGGATCTCCATCCCTACCCCTGGCCCCGATCGGGGCGGCTCGCGTGGCTGACCTGCCGCTTCGAGACGCCGTCCGAGCTCGGCGTGGCGCTCCCGCCCGACGCCGACCCCGCCGCCCGGCGGGCGCTCCGCGCCGCGCTGGCCGCCCTCGACTCCGCGGGCCTCGGGGTGCGGTTTCGCGAGGCCCCGCCCGGGGTGGCCCGGATCACCATCCGGCTGGCGCCCGGTCCCGTTCCCACGGACACCGGGCCGGGCCTCGGACGAGCGACCGCCGACTGCGAGCTGCTCGATCCGTCTGCCTTCGAGGGCGGGGTCGGCGACGTGGTTCCCGCCCGGCTGGCGGGGGCCGAGGTGTGGCTCGCGCGGTCGCTCCCGGGGGTCCCCTTCCGCGACCGGTCCGAGCTCTCCGAGGCGGAGCTGGCTGCCGTCGCGCTGCACGAGCTCGGCCACGCACTCGGCTTCCAGGGCCATCCGGAGGGTGGCCGCACGGTGGTGGCGCGGCTTCCGGCGACCTTCTCCGCGCTCGGCCGCGCGGTCCTGGCCGGGGAGGAGCTCCGGGACGCGACGCTCCGGGCCCTCTACGCGCTCCCCTCGGGCACGGTGCTTCGTGTCGATTCCGTGGTGCGGGCGCGGACGGAACCGCTCGACCGCCTGCTCGTGGAAGCGCAGCGGCGCGGATTCGCGGGCCCCTTCCTCCGCGTGGGGGACAAGGTCGCGCGCATCGGCTTCCGTGCGGGCGGCGCCGAGGCGGCCTCGCTTCAGCTCTCCGAGGTGCCGGCACTCCTGCGCGGGGCGGGAGGACTCGTCCTCCTGCCGGACCCGCGGGCCCGGCGTCTGCTCGCCGGATCGGAGGCGCGGGCAGGCGATCTGCTGCCCTAGCGGCGGCCCGCCGTCCGCGGCTCGAGGCTCCGCGCACGCGCGAGGGCTTCCCGGCTCGCCTGCTCCTCGCCGAGCGCCCGGAGGACCATGCCGAGCCGGAAGTGGTGCACGGCGTCGTCCGGCGCGAGCGCCACGGCCGCCTCGAGGTGGGGCCGGGCCTCCGCGGAGGCCGGCGGCCGCTGCTTGTGGAGGGA
>JALSIO010000224.1 GCA_026989995.1 Myxococcales bacterium | reverse complement strand
CGGCCGCCCCCGCCTCCAATGCCGCGCGCCGCGGACCGGCCGCCCCCAACTCCCCGGCCGCCCCCGCCTCCAGTGCCGCGCGCCGCGGACCGGCCGCCCCCAACTCCCCGGCCGCCCCCGCCTCCAGTGCCGCGCGCCGCGGACCGGCCGCCCCCGCCTCCAGTGCCGCGCGCCCCGGGGCCTGCGATCGCATCCCGCCGTGGGCTCGGGCCGCGGGCTCCGGCGGCGCACCAACGCCGCTTGGGGCTGGAGCTTGGACGGTCGGCCCGGGCCGGCGCCCGTCCCCTGCCGCGCGAGGGCCGAAGGTGCGCGGCTGTGCGTCGCCGTGGCTGCGGTGTTCCGCCGCCGGGTGCGACCAGGCTGTCGATGCTCCTCGCCCGCCGCCGGAGCGCGGTCGTGGCCGTCCGAGGCCCAAGTTTCTCCGGGATGCCGTTGTCGCTCGCCCCGGCGCCCGCCGCCGGAGCGCGGTCGTGGCCGTCCGAGGCCCAAGTTTCTCCGGGATGCCGTTGTCGCTCGCCCCGGCGCCCGCCGCCGGAGCGCGGTCGTGGCCGTCCGAGGCCCAAGTCCCTCCGGGGTGCCGTTGTCGCTCGCCGCGGCGCCCGCCGCCGGAGCGCGGTCGTGGCCGTCCGAGGCCCAAGTCCCTCCGGGGTGCCGTTGTCGCTCGCCGCGGCGCCCGCCGCCGGAGCGCGGTCGTGGCCGTCCGAGGCCCAAGTCTCTCCGGGACGCTATTGAAGTCGCTCTCGCCTGTCCCATTCGCCCCGTTCAGACGCCGCCCAACGCGTCTGTCGTACCCTTCCGCCTCCCGCGTGCGCCCGCTACCGCCTCCACGCCCAACCCCTTGACGCCCAACCATCTCCATTGCACCCTTGCCCCCCACCGCCCCCTCACAACCAATCCCAACACACTCCGGAATAGCTCAGTCGGTAGAGCAGGCGGCTGTTAACCGCCGGGTCGGGGGTTCGAGTCCCTCTTCCGGAGCCATATTGGACCACGCAGATCGTCCGGGCGTTCTCGTGGGCTGGCGGGTAAACATCCCGCTCCCAGGAAACGAGAACCAGCCCGGGCGGCCTGTGCGACAACGATCAGGAGGCCCCCGTCGCTCCAAGAAGCGGCGGGGGCCTTCGCTATTGCGCCCCGACGACGGGCCGCGCGCTTGCGGGCCACCGCCCTCTCCCCTTGCGTGCCACCCGGAAACCCGCGCAGATCCGCCAGAACTTCGTTGCGTGCCATCCGAGGAGGATGCGGGCCAGGCTTGCGGGCCACGGGCCCGGGCCGCCCGCCGCAAGCGCCCGCGCATCATCGACACCCTGAACCGGGCGCGCCGGTGGCAGGCGATGATCGACGCCGGCGAGGTGAAGAACGCTGCGCAGATCGCCCGCGACCACAACGTCACGCGAGCGCGGGTCAGCCAGATCATGGCCCTGCTGAAGCTCGCCCCCGAGATCATGACGTACATCGACGACCTCGAAGGGACCGAGGGCTGCTTCCACCTCTCGGAGCGGAAGCTGCGCCAGATCGCGCTGCTCGAGGACCACGACGAGCAGCGGGCTCGCTTCGGAGAGCTGGTGGGGATCACGTTGGCCCCGTCGGCGCCCACGTCGCCCCGTGTCGCGCCGAGGCGGGCGCCGGCGATGGTGGGTGGCCTGGCCGCCGAGGCGGGCGCGTAGGGCGCGACGTGGCGTGCGTCGGCCCTGGCAGGTGAGCGCGCCTTCAGGCGGCGGCGGCGTCGGCTGCGGGGAGGTGGCCGTCGGCCCGGAGCTGGCGCTCGATGCGGCGAACGGCCTCCGGGCTGTAGAGGTAGGAGACGACGTTGCGGTCGCTGTGGCGGGCCTTGTTCATGATGGGCATCGCCATGCCGGGGATGTCGCCGCGGAGGTTGAGCTTGCTGATGGCTCGACCGACCCGGTTGGCCGACACGCCGAGGCGCTTGGCGATCTCGGAGGGCGGCAGCCAGCCGGAGCCGGCGCGCGGCTTCAGGTCGGAGAGGTCGCGCTCGAGGGCGATCTCGGCGGCAACCACCCGCAGGCTGGTGATAGCGTCCGCGGACACCCGCCCCTCGATGCCCGCGATGGTCTGCTGCAGGGTGCGGACCTTGAACTTCCGGTCCTCGAGCTCGAGCTTGCGGGCCAGGCGCAGCTCGCGCTGGAGCCGCGGGTCGGGGGCCGCGCGCTCGACGAGCTGACCATCGACCACCTGGCGGCTGGGCGCGTAGTGGCCGTCGCGGACGAGCTGGGGCAGCACCTCGTCCACGATGAACCGCCGCAACCGGATGCCGATGGGCTTGTTCGTCTTGGCGAGGACCAGGTGCAGGCCGGGCTCGAAGAGGATGAGGATGCCCCGGTTGGCCTTTGAAGGAACCGATTCGGTTCCTTCAAACCGGGCCGCCTTGAACGCCGCCAGGTCCTCGCCGGCGAGCAGCATGTAGTCGTGGCCCTCGATGAACTCCTCGCCCCAGTCCCCGGTGACCTTGTTCGGGAGCCGCTTGCCACCGTGGCTGTAGCCGATGGCCGCGCCCACCTCGCGGGCGATCCAGGCGGGCCGCCCCTTGTAGGTCAGCGTGGTGAGGGTCGAGCCCTCGAAGGTCTTGGTGATGCACGTCAGGTCCGTTGTCTTCATGGTCGCCTCCTCAGGCGGGTTGAGCCGGCCGGGCCGGCGGTGTCGGTGAAGGGCACTGCGGCCCGGTGGTCTGTGAGGAACTGGGGCGCGCCAGGACGTACCCGGCGGCCTTGCCGGGGCGGCCGTCGGGCACGAGCAGCCCGTGCCGCACGAGCTCGGAGAGGTCTCGGCTGGCGGTGCGAAGCGAGGCGCCGGTGGTCTCGGCGCACTCCTGCCGGGTGATCCGGCCCGCGTTCTCGACGTGGCGGATGATGAGCCGCTGGCGCGGCGTTAGCTCCGGGCTGGCGTCGTCGTCCCGCGCCGTGGCCCGGGCGTACCGGACGTGGCGGCCCTCACCGAGGCGCTGGACGATGCCGGCGGCGAGCATGTCGTTGATCGCGCGCCGGAGCGTGGTCCGCGTGAGCCCGGTCGCGTCGCGGAGCTCAGCCGGCGATGCCGACCCCATCTCGTCGATGACCTCAAGGATAGCGTCGGTCCGCGACCCTGGCCCGCCGTCCGAGTCGGGGGGATCGACGTCCATGTGGGGCACGAGGTGCTCGGGCCCGATCGTCCGCCGGGCGTCGATGGCGGCGGCCCGCACCACGTTCTGAAGCTCGCGGATGTTCCCGGGCCACGGGTAGTCGAGCAGGAGCGCCTCGGCCTCCCGGCTGAAGCGCTTGCTGCGGAAGGTCTCCTTCAAGAAATGCCGGGCCAGCAGCAGGACATCCCGGCCTCGAACCCGCAGCGGCGGTAGATGGATCACGTAGCCGCGCAGCCGGTAGAGGAGGTCCTCGCGGAACTCGCCGGCGTCGGCCATCGCCCGCAGGTCGCGGTGCGTGGCGGCCACGATCCGGACGTCGACCTTGCGCACGTCACTGCTGCCGACGCGGCGGACCTCGCCCTCCTGGACCGCGCGGAGTACCTTCGCCTGGAGCGCCAGCGGCAGCTCGCCGACCTCGTCGAGGAACAGGGTGCCGCCGTCGGCCTGCTCGAAGAGCCCGGCGTGCTCGCGGTGCGCCCCGGAGAAGGCGCCGCGGGCGTAGCCGAAGAGTTCCGACTCCACGAGGTCCTTCGGGATCGCCGCGCAGTTGATGGCGAGGAAGCGGCCGTGCCGGCGGCTCTTCTCGTGGACGAGCTGGGCGGCGAGTTCCTTGCCGGTGCCCGTCTCGCCCTCGATCAGGACGGAGACGGCGTGGACCCGGGCGACCCGCTCGAGGCGCGCGATCGCATCGCGCAGGACCTTCGAGGTCCCGAGGATCTGCGCCTTGATGTTCGTCCTGCCGGCCACGCGTGTCCGCCTCCGAATCGGTCTCGTGGAGGAAACGCGGGCTCGGTCCCGGGACTGGGACACGGGCACGGGTTCCTCCGCTCACCATGGAGGCGCTACAGGTCGTGTCGCGGGCGCTATGCTCGATGTAGCGGGCGGTGGCTGTGCCGGTACATCGGGTTGTGCGCCGCTCGCACTGGCGGTGGCGCGGTCATGTCATCGGCGGTGCGCCGGTGTTGCCGGGTTCGATGGGACCATCACGCCCGGGCGTGGCGCGCGAACTCGGA
>JALSIO010000223.1 GCA_026989995.1 Myxococcales bacterium | reverse complement strand
GCCGGTGGAGCGGCCGCGCTTGCCGGGGGGCCAACCCATGCTAGCCTGCGCCAGCTGGTGAACAGTTCGTCAGTTGATGAATCAAAGTTCACCAGACGCTCCCGGGACCGGTCGGGTGCCGCGAGGCCGTGCTTCGGAAGGCGCCCGGGTGGCGTCGAGGGCACCGGGCAGGGGGAGGCGGAATGGATCCGGGCGGACTGCCCCCGGGTGGGAAGGGCCTAAAGGCCGGGTCCGGGCCGGCGCGGGCTTCGGATCGCGGAGCCCGGCCGGCCGCCGGGACGGCCCCCACGGCGGCCGGAGCGGCCGAGGGGGAGGGGCGCGGGAGCGAGCCGGCGAGCGCACCCGCCCGCAGCCGGGCCGAGACCCGCCGCCGGCTTCTGCGCGCGGGGATCGAGCTCTTCGCCCGCGAGGGCCTCCACGCCGCCACCACCGCGCGCATCGCCCGGGCGGCGGGGGTCGCCACGGGCACCTTCTACCTGCATTTCCGCGACAAGCACGAGCTCTTTGCCGCCGTGGTCCGCGATGCCCTCGCCCGCATGCGCGCCCGCACCGAGGCCGCGGCGGCCGCGGCGCCGCCGGACCCGCTCGAGCAGATGCGGGCCCGCACCCGGGAGCTGCTCGCCTTCGCCGCCGAGAACCGGAGCCTCGGCCGGGTGCTGCTCGGGCCCGACGCGGGCCAGGCCGGTCTCGCCGAGCTCGTCTTCGACGACATGGTGCCGGGTGTCGAGAAGGGGCTCCGCAGCCGCCTCGAGACCGGCGGGGTCTCCGGACTCCACCCGGAGGTCGCCGCCCAGGCGCTCGTCGCCATGTGGGTGCGGGTCATCGCCTGGTGGCTCGAGGATCCCGAGCGCGTCGCGCGGGAGGCGGTGGTCGAGACGCTGGTGTGCCTGCACCCCGCGAGCAGGAGCCGATTCTGATTCCACTGCGCGCGGAGCTCCCCCCCGGCGCTCCGCGAGGAGGATCCCATGGCCGACCACATCACCTACGACCCGATCTACGACACCGTGGCTCCGGACGACTTCCCGTCGCTGCTCGCCGTGGACCGCTACGGCAGCCGCACCGACGCCTTCGACGAGATCGTCTCGAAGACGGCGGATCACTTCTGGGATCCGAACGATCCCCGCTACATCGATTTCGAGGCCGAGGACTTCGACCTGAAGGAGAAGACCATCCTCCCGCGGGACTTCATCGCGGAGCTGAACTGCGCGGTGGCCGATCGCCTCGACGAGCGCCAGCAGATCGAGCTCGCCAACGAGAGCGCTCGCTTCATGCTCTCGTCCATCCTGCACGGCGAGCAGGGTGCGCTCTCGCTGTCGGCGAGCCTCTGCCACATCCTCCGCGATCCCGGAGCCCAGGAGTACGCGGCGAACCAGACCCGGGAGGAGGCGCGGCACGTCACGGCCTTCGCCCGCTATATGCAGCTCCGCTTCGGATCGCCGCTCCCCGTGGGCGACACGCTTCGGGACCTCCTCACCGAGGTGGTCCGCGCGCCGGAGGTCTACAAGAAGCTCGTGGGGATGCAGATGCTGGTGGAGGGGCTCGCCATGGGCGCCTTCGCCACCATCCACATGCGCAGCCAGGACCCGGTGCTGAAGCGCCTGGTGCAGCTCGTCATGAGCGACGAGCACTTCCACCACCTCTTCGGAAAGATCTGGGCCGATCGCACCATGCCCAAGCTCTCCGAGGAGGAGCACGCGCGGGTGGAGGACTGGGCGGCGAAGTGCTTCAAGACCCTGCTTTTCAACCTGGTCAACGCGGAGCAGAAGCGCGCCATCTATCCCCGCTTCGGCCTCGAGTGGCAGTGGGTGCGGGACGCGATCCGGGAGGCCTTCACGGACGAGGATCGCCGCCAGGCGATGACCCAGAGCACCAACATCTTCCGGGTGCTGATCAAGACGCTGCTCAAGGGCGGGATCATCACCGACCGGACCCGGGACCTCTACGCCGCCTGGGTGGACATGGACGAGCTCCGGCGGGAGGACGACACCCCGGTGGGGGCGGCCATCGCCGAGGAGGCCATGGCCGACCTCGCCGAGATCAACCGCGGCCGGCACCGCCTGGCCCGGGCCCCGAGGGCCTGAGCCGCAGGCGGGGCGGAGCCGGGCGCGGGGTCGTGGTATGTTCCCGCCCGGCGAGGCCGAGGCCGGGCCCGGCCCACCGCCGCTCCGCGCGCCGGTCCCGTGCCCCGCGGCGCGGACCCGAATCGACCCTGGTGAAACCATCCCGCGCGCAGCCGCGCGCCCCTTGAGGAGACCCCCATGACCGAGATCCGTTTCGATGATCGCGTGGTGATCGTGACCGGCGCAGGCGGAGGCCTGGGCAAGACCTACGCCCTCGATCTCGCCCGCCGGGGTGCGAAGGTGGTGGTCAACGACCTCGGAAGCGCTCCCGACGGCAGCGGCGGGACCACCAGCATGGCGGACGCGACCGTCAAGGAGATCGAAGAGGCGGGCGGCGAGGCCGTGGCGAACTACGACTCGGTGGCCACTCCCGAGGGCGGCGAGTCGATCGTCCGCACCGCCCTCGACAAGTGGGGCCGCGTGGATGCGGTGATCAACAACGCCGGGATCCTGCGGGACAAGACCTTCGCCAAGCTGACCCGCGAGGAGCTCGAGATCGTCCTCGACGTCCACCTGAAGGGCGCCTTCTTCGTGACGCAGCCCGCCTTCCGGGTGATGAAGGAGCAGGGCTACGGCCGCCTCGTCTTCACCGCCTCGGCGGCCGGCATCTTCGGCAACTTCGGCCAGAGCAACTACGGCGCCGCCAAGATGGGCCTCGTCGGCCTCTCCAACGTGCTCGCCCAGGAGGGGGCCAAGTACAACATCAAGTCCAACGTGATCGCGCCCATCGCCCGGACGCGGCTCACCGAGAATCTCCTCGGCCCGGCGGCGGCCAACCTCGATCCGGAGTGCGTGACGGGCCTCACCGTCTTCCTCGCCTCGGAGGCCTGCGACTTCACCCACGAGATCTTCGCCGTGGGCGGCGGTCGCTACGCGCGGATCTTCATCGCCGAGGCGCGCGGCTGGTTCAAGGGCCCCGGCGCGAAGGCCACCGCCGAGGAGATCCTCGAGCACCTCGACGAGGTCCGGAGCACCGAGGGCTTCGTGATTCCCTCGGGCATCGGCGACGAGATGAAGCTCATGATGGACGTGATGAAGGAAGGGCGGTAGCCCCGTGCCGGTGGACCCGAAGCAGGCGCTCGGCTACGAGCTTCCCCCGGCCTCGGCCTCGTGGGACGCGGACCGGGTCATCCTCTACCACCTGGGCATCGGGGCGGGCAACCCGCCCACCGATCCCCGGGAGCTCCGCTACGCCTACGAGAAGGACCTGGTGGTGCTTCCGAGCTTCGCCGTGATCCCGGTGTTCCCGGCGCTCGCCGGGATCGCCGGGGTTCCCGGGCTCTCCTTCAACCTGGCCATGCTCCTGCACGGCGAGCAGGAGGTGATCCTCCACCGGGCGATTCCCACCGAGGCTCGCATCGAGAGCCGCGGGCGGGTCGCCGCCATCTACGACAAGGGAAAGGCGGCGGTGGTCGTCCTCGAGGTGGACAGCCGGGACGAGTCGGGCTCCTTGATGTTCACCAACCGCTTCTCCGTCTTCCTTCGGGGTGAGGGGGGCTTCGGCGGCGAGCCCGGTCCTCCGCCGGGCAATCTGCCACCGGACCGGCCGCCGGACCACCGGGTCGAGTCGCAGACCCTTCCCCAGCAGGCGCTCCTCTACCGCCTTTCGGGGGACAAGAACCCGCTCCACGCCGATCCGGAGTTCGCCAAGATGGCGGGTTTCGAGCGCCCGATCCTGCACGGGCTCTGCTCCTACGGGATCGTCTGCAAGGCGGTGGTGGATGCGGCCCTCGGCGGCGACGTCTCGCGGGTGGCCGGCTACCAGGCCCGCTTCCGGGGCGTCCTCTTCCCGGGCGAGACCATCGCGACGTCGCTCTGGGAGGAGGGGGATCGCATCGTGATCGAGGCGAGCTGCGCCGAGCGCGGCACGCCGGTGGTGTCGAACGCGGCCATCACCCTCAGGAGCTAGGAGCGCGCTCGGGCGCGCGGGAGGAACGAACGTGGGCAGGAAGGTGTACGTGATCGGCGTGGGGATGACGAAGTTCGAGAAGCCCGGCGCCCGGGACTGGGACTACCCCCAGATGGCCCGGG
>JALSIO010000222.1 GCA_026989995.1 Myxococcales bacterium | reverse complement strand
AGGGAGGAGGCTCCGCGCATCCGGCTCGGAAGCGCGCAGTGGGGCGCCCCCTACGGCATCGCCAACCGCACCGGGCCACCCGACGACGCCTCGCTCCGGGCCATGCTCGCAGTCGCGGGGAGCCGGGGCGTGGATGCCCTCGACACGGCGCGCGCCTACGGCTCGGCGGAGGCGCGCCTCGGCCGCCTCGCCGGCGACGGCGGCTTCGACCTCCAGACCAAGGTGACGCCGGATCTCCCCGTCGCATCCGGGAGCCACGCGGTCGGGGAGGCGACCCGCAAGAGCGTGGAGGAAAGCCTCGCCGCCACGCGCCGCGAGGTGCTCGATGCCGTCCTGCTCCACCGGGGGGCACACCTGCGGGCCTGCCGGGGCGCCGCCTGGCGTGCCCTGCGCGAGCTCAGGGAGAGCGGGCGCATCCGCCGCATCGGCGTCTCCGCCACCTCGCCCGACGAGGCGGAGGCGGCGCTCGCGGCCCCGGGAGTCGATGTCGTCCAGGTCGCCGCGAACGCCGTGGACCGCCGCCTCGCGCAGCGGGGCTTCTTCGCCCGCGCCCGGGAGCGGGGCGTGAGGGTGCAGGTCCGAAGCGCCTTCCTGCAGGGAGCACTCCTGATGGACCCGGCACGCCTCCCCGTGCATCTCGCCCCGCTCGCCCCCGCGCTCCGCGCGCTCCGGGCCTGCGCCCGGGGCCGCGGGGTCCCTCTTCCCGCAGTGCTGCTCGCCGCCGTGTTCCGCCTCGGCGCCGACGAGATCGTGATCGGCGTGGAGACGCGGGAACAGCTCGAGGAGAGCCTGGACCTCCTCCCCGTCGCCGCCGCGCTCGCGGACGCAGCCGGGTCCCCGGCCGCCCCGTCGTTTCCGGAACCGCCGCCCCTCCCAGACGCCGTGCTCGACCCCTGGCGCTGGCCGCGGGAGTCCCCCGGATGAGCGGGCTCAGCGCCGTGATCCCCACCCGCGACCGCCGCCCCGTGCTCGAGGCCTGCGTCGAGGCCCTGCTCGCCGCCGGAGCGCGGGAGATGCTCGAGCGGATCGTGGTGGTGGACGACGGATCCACCGATGACACGCCTGCGCTCCTCGGCGCGTGGAGCCGCGACCCGCTCTTCGAGACCCTCCGCAGCCCCGGTGCCGGCCCGGCCACGGCCCGCAACCGGGGCATCGCGCGGGTGGAGACACCCTTCGTCCTCCTCCTCGGCGACGACGTGCTGCTCGAGCCCGACGCCCTCCGCCGCTTCCGCGACCACCTGCGCCGCCACGACCTCCGCAATGCCTCGGTGTTCGGAAATGTGCAGCCCGACCCCTCCGCCGCCTCCCCCTTCGACTGGTGGAACCAGCGTGGGGGCTCCCAGTTCACCCACGATCGGGTCCGCCACCCCTTCGACGCCGGGCGCGACTACTTCTATACCACCAACATCGTGAGCCCGACGGCGCTGCTGCGCGCCGAACCCTTCGACGAGAGCTTCCCGTACGCACGCTACGAGGATCGGGAGCTCGGCTACCGCCTGGCCCGGCGACACGGCCACCGCATCCACTACCGCGAGGACATCCGCTCGCGGCACCGCCACCGGACCGGCTTCCTCGAGTGGCTCGACAAGCTCCCGCGCTTCGCCTGGTCGGCACTGCACTTCGCCGGGCTCTACCCCGAGGACACCGCCCTCCGGGCGGAGCTCGGGATCAGCCGCGCCGAGAAGCTCCGCCACTTCGACACCGGCGCGCTCCTCGCGGCCGCGGAGATCCTCGCCCGGCACGGTCCGGGCTATCCCGCTGGCGATGCGGTCTTCGGCCGTGTCTTCGCCGACGAGATGGTGGCGGCGAGCTTCCGGGTCCTCCAGTGCTTCTTCCGGACCTGCGAGCTCCGGCGGCACCTCGGGTTGCCACCGCTCTCGGACCCGGTGACCGGCCGGGACGCCGAGGAGCTCGGCCAGGAGATCCGCTCCTCGCTTCCCGGGAATCTCTAGCGGGCGCCCTAGCCTAGCCGCCGGCGCCCGCGAGGGCGGCGAGCGCGCCCAGGGTGTCCTCCCGGGCGAACCACAGCACGAGCCCGAGCACGGCCGGGACCGCGTAGCGCAGGAGCCTCCTCCAAAGCCCGAACCAGCGGATCCCCGAAGCCCCGGCCGCAGCCTCGGCCACCGGGTCGTCCATCCGCCAGCCGACGAAGAGCGCGAGGCCGAGTCCGCCCACGAGCAGCAGCACGTTGCCCGCCAGGGTGTCCATGGCGCCGAGGACGTCGAGGTCGCTGGCGGCCGGCACGCCGAGGAGCGCCACGACGGTGCCGAGCAGGAGCGAGGCGTGGGCCCGCTCGAAGTCGGCGGCGTCCATCAGGGAGGAGACCACCACCTCGAAAAGCGAGATGGCCGAGGTGAGCGCCCCCACGACCAGGGAGACGAAGAAGAAGATGCCCACCACGCGGCCGGCACCGCCCATCTCGGCGAAGGCGTGGGGAAGCGTGATGAAAAGCGCCCCCACCGTGCTCTCGCCGACCTCCCCCTCGAGTCCGAAGGCGAAGAGCATCGGAAAGACCACGAGACCGGCCACGAAGGCCACCGCGAAGTCGGCGCCGGCGATCACCGCGCTCTCGGCCGGCAGATGGGTGTCCCGCGACAGGTAGCTCGCATAGGTGAGCATGGCGCCCATGCCGAGACTCAGGCTGAAGAAGGCCTGGCCGGCGGCGTCGCGCAGCACGCGCACGTCGAGGAGCTCCTCGAAGGAGGGTTGGAAGTAGTAGCGATAACCCGCCTCGGCCCCGGGGAGCGTTGCGGCGTAGACCGCGAGCCCGACGACGATCGCGAAGAGCAGCGGCATGAGCACCAGCGAGGCCCGTTCGATGCCACGGCGCACCCCTCCCATCACGAGACCCGCGGTGAGCACCATGAAAAGGAGGTGCCAGAACAGCGCGCGGGGGCCGGTGGCGAGCTGGCCGAAGCGCTCGCCGGCGTCCCCGTCGAAGCCCATGAGCAGCCCGACCAGGGCGTAGCGGACCGTCCAACCGGCGATGACGCTGTAGTAGGCCAGGATCAGGAAGCCCGCCGCGACGAAGAGGAAGCCGAGTGCGCGCCAGCGGGAGCCGCCGTAGCGGGCCAGTGCCCCGATGGGGCTCTGCCGGGCACCCCGGCCGACCACGAGCTCGGCCAGGAGCACGGGCAGGCCCACCAGCAGCGTCATGGCCACGTAGAGCAGGACGAAGGCGGCCCCGCCGTTCTCGGCGGTGAGGTAGGAGAACCGCCACATGTTGCCGAGGCCGACCGCCGAACCCACCGCGGCGAGCACGAAGCCCGCCCGGGTGGACCACTGCTCCCGCGCTGCTCGGGCCATGCGCTGCCCTCCCGGCCGGCCCTTCCCGACGGGCCGCGAAGCCCGGGGGAGCATACCCGCCGGCCACGACCGCGAAAGACCGCCGCCCCATACGGACCCATGTGCCGGACGACATGTGGCTGGACGACATGTGCGGTCGAACGGGCGTCGGCGTCAGCCGGCTCCGGAGGCCGCGGGCTCCCCGGAACCCGTGCTCCCATCGGCCTGCCCGGCCGCGTCCCCCGCCTCCGACTTCCCGTGGGACCCCGCCGCAGGCGCGGCCGCAGCCGACTCCTCGGCTTCCCGGCCGGGCGCCTCGCCGGCGTCGGGCGACGCGGAGCGCGCGCCCGCAGCCGGTGCGCCCTCCGGTGCGCCTGCTCCGGCCGGGTCGCCCCCGGCCGTGGGCGCCGCCGCCGGCTCGGCCGGGTCCTCGCCGAGACACGCCCGGACCACCGCGCGCGCCCGCGCGACCGCCTTCGCGAGCTCGTCCGCGCACCAGGGCTTCTGCACGAAGCCGTGGGCACCGGCCCGGAAGGCAGCCCGGAGGAGCGCCCGGGTGGGCGCCTCGTCGGCGAGCAGAAGCGCCACGCGAGCGAGCTCGGGTCGCGCCGCGAGGGTCTCGATGAGCTCGATGCCCGACCGTCCTCCGAGGTCGAAGCTCACCACCACGGCGCGGGCCTCGGCGAGCTCCTCCACGAGGTCCTCGCCCCAGTCCCCGTACTCGTAGGCGACCACCTCGAAGCCGAGCTCCTCGCCGAGGTCCTCCACCCGGTCGCGCTCGTCCGGGTCGCCCTCGAAGACCGCGAGCGACGCCGAACTCTCGCCCCCGTCGGGCGCCTCCGCGCCGGCCCCGGCGGCCACCGGAGCCCCGCG
>JALSIO010000221.1 GCA_026989995.1 Myxococcales bacterium | reverse complement strand
GAGCGAGCTCCTCCGCCCGTCGGACCATCGCCTTCCGTTCTTCCTTCGCCAGCTCGCCGAGGAGATCCGGGTCTCCGCTGTCGGCACCCGTCAGGGCGCGCGCCGTCGCGTCGAAGCCGAACAGCCACCAGACGGCGAGGAGGTCCCAGCCCCGACGTGCCTCGGCGGAGTCGGCCAGAGCGAGGGTCTCCGCCGCCCGGCGCAGGGCTCCCTTCACCGAGGCACCCGGCAGATAGGGAAGGCCATAGGGGTTCAGGAAGGCGAAACCGTTCTCGACCGGATGCTCCATGCCGAGGCCGGTGACGAAGGGGCTGGTGTTGCGGGCTTCCTGCTTCAGCACCGCATCACCCAGTGCCCGGGCACATCGCATGTGCCGGGTGACGAGCGCCGCCGTCAGGTCACGAAGGCCCTCGCCACTTTCTGCGACGTCATGCAAACCATCGCGGCGGTCCCAGATGGGAAAGTAGAGGGTGAAGCGATGACCGGGGGCGAGGTCGGTGCTTCCGGATCGCTCGATCAGCTGCCGGACACCTTCCGGGACTGCCGGAGCCGGTCCCGCGGGTGCAGCCTGCGCCTTCGGCATGGCTCACTCCCCCCTCTCGCGTGCATCGGCGAACTGCTTGAGCCAGCGGAGCAGGCTCATGACTTCGCGGGTGGCGAGCCGGTAGGTGCTGGCATCGGCGTTCGCAAGCCAGTGCATGATCTGCGGGAAGTCCGACCCTCGCGGCCGCCTTCGGAGGTCTTCGAACCGCCGCGACAGCCACGCACAGATCTGCGCGACCAGTCGTTTGTGGTGATTCTCCTTGCTCTGGAAGAACGCAAGGGTCGACATGAGGCCGCTGTTCATGATGAGGGCGGGGGCTGACTTGGCGAGATTGGTATAATCCTTGAATTTGGAGCAATCCCGCTGGGCTTCTCCGGTCTGTTCCCAGGCGTAGCGCGCCCGTTCGGCCTCCCAGTCCCGGGCGACGGGGTGCTGTCGGGGCTGACCGTTCGGCATGATGGACCTCGTTCCGTGAGATGGCTCCGTTCTCTCAGATGACGCGCAGGACCACCTGACCCCGGCCGGTCGTCGCGTCGCCGCCGACCTGGACCAGCCGACCGTCGAGCGCCGCCGTGAGACCGTCGGCGATCTCGCGGGCCGATGGCGCACCGTTCTCCTTCTTCTTGCGGGACCTGGAGGCGAGGAAGGCCCCGATCATCACGCTCTCGGGCGGCAGGTTCTCGGTATAGAAAAGTCCGCCGTCGTCGGCCGTTCCGGAGACGTCGTCGATGCGCACGTGCGGCTCCACCACCGTGCCGGTCTCGACGAAATGGGAGAAGTCCTCGTCGTTCAGGACCACGAGATCGCGCTGGATCTTCTCGCGGAAGAAGCGGAAACCATCGTCCTCCGGGAACGCATTTTCGGCGAGCCAGGTCGCGATGCGCTTCGCACCGTCGTCGACGGCGGCACCAAAGGTGAAAGTCTCCAGCACCAGCTGTCCGTCCACCAGCGAATGCCTCTCCGAAACCGTCGCCGCCCCGGCCTGCGGCCTCGGGATGGTCCAGTCCGGTGCCTTTCCGGCCAGCCGCAACAGGCGCTCCGCCCGGGCCAGGGCCGTGGGTGAAGTGGTGTAGACGAAGGCGCTCTTGAGACTGCGGACCGGAAAGAGCAGGAGCTGGGCGTCGGTGAAGGCCACCGCACCGGCGTGCTCGTGGGCGTTGGTGGTTTCGGGGCCGAAAACTTCCGTGATGGTGAGCCCCTTGGTTTCGAGCTCCTTTTTCAGGTCGCTTTCGGCGAACGCCGCCCGGACCGCTCCCTTGAGACCGGAGCCGGCGAAGACCGGATGCCCGGTGTGGCGCTCGCGCTGGATGGGGTTGTCCACGAGCCCGCCCACGGCGGTGCCCGCGCCCATGTGGACGGGGCTCACGGCATGGTAGAAGAGGATGCGACTTTCCTGGAACATGGTCTTCTTCCTCGGTTCTCACTCTGCGGTTCGCGGCCAGTTGGCGACGAGGACGTGACCGAATCCCTCCGCCCGCCGCTGGGCCCAGGGATCGTCGTCGGGAAGGAGCGACCAGAGACCCTCCTCGAGGAGCCTCCCGAGGGCGTCGCGGGCTCCTTCCCCGACGTCGGCGAAGCCGTAGACGGCGCCGACGGGCACGGTGCGCTGTGCCGGCTTCGGGCATCCGCGGGCGAGATTCCAGCCGCTCACCACGCGGGCCCGCGGCACCACCGCCGTCACCAGGCGGGCACGGAGACCTGCCGGACCGTGCCAGAGGCCCTGGTCGTCGAGGCCGGGCAGGCGCCAGCCACCGGGAAAAATGCCGGGCGTGCGCAGGATCAGGAGAAAGCGCCGTTCACCTTCGATGCGCTCCCAGTCGGGCTCCGGCGGCCAGGTGACATCGGCGGTCTCCACCACCACCGCCCGCCCGTCGCCGCCGAAGCGGAGGAGACCGTCCCGCGGGACATGTCCGTCCGCCCCCCGCACGTCGACGAAGAAGCCGAAGTCAGGATCGGGCGCCACCGCCTCGCTGGTGTAGAGAGCGCCGGTGCGCGCGGTGCGCGTTGTCCCATCCAGGGCGATGCCGAGGCGCGGGTCGATCTTCCAGAATTCCCCGCTCCGCAGGAGCTGATCCGTCCCGGGAACGCCGCCCCGCAAGTAGGTCTGCAGTCCTTTCGGGGTCAGCCACAGGCCACCCACGGGTTTTCCCGCCTCGCGCCGACGCAGCACCGGCAGCTGCGGTAGCGGATACCCGGTCATCAGGCCGTGCTGGGCGAGACGTTCGGCCCCTACGTCGAGATCGAGACGGTGGACGTCCAGCGTTCCCTTCTCCTCGTGCACGATCACATCGGCCGGAAGGGGAAACAGCGGCTCGACGCTCCCGTTTTTCCGACGTGCCGGCAACAGGGTGCTGAGGGTGAAGGTTCCGGGCCGCTCGGGCGTGCCGAGGATCCGTTCGAGTTCCGGCCCGAGGGAAGCCCCGTTGCCGGCGAACGTCTCCGGGGCCACACCGGCATCCACCAGCATGCGCGAGCGCAGAGCCCCCGCCGCCACCGTGGGCCACGGCGGCATCTCCGCCTCGCTGTGGGCGCCGGCCTCGCCGAAGAGCCGGTTGCCACGCAGATAGAGCACGTCCACCGGACGCAGGAACCGCTGCTCAGCCATGGGTCGCCTCCTCCGGCTGCCGGCCCGCCCCGGCTTCGGCAGGCCGCAACGCCGCGGCCCGCCCGTCGCGGCCGAGGAATTCGGCCACGATGAACAGATCCCGCAGCCATCGTGAGCCCGAGCCCCGTTCGCCTTCTGCCGAACCGCCCGTCCCGGAGGCTTGCAGAGCGGCGCAGGTGAGACGCCGGGCGAGACCGGTCAGATAGGTGGGATCGATCCGCTCGGCCTCGCTCTGCCGGACGAGCTGGCGGGCGAGATTGAGAGCCAGGAGGTCACCACCGGCATCGTCCGGGATCCCAGCCAGCCAGGACACGATCTGATAGACGGCCCGCCGGGAGAAGCCCGGTGTGCTGGCCAGCGCCGCCGTCTCCATCAGCAGCCGGATGGGATCGTGCTCCGGATCATCGGCAAACCACTTGGCCACGAAGGTGTCGGCCCCGCCGGACCGCTTGAGCACGCGGATGGCGAAGGCATCGCGGCCGCCTCTCTCCTTGGCTTCGCGCTCGGTTTTGCGAAGCTCCGCGAGCACGTGACGGAGCGGCGTCAGGGCATGGGCGACCACGGCGCCCGTGGAGGCCGTGGCGCGGGTCCCCATGACGCGACGGATACGGTTCTCCTTCCGGTCGAAGACGAACCCCCTGTTGCTGCGATAGCGTTTCCGCACTTCTCCGAAGGCCTCGAACGGGGGCCAGTGCTCGTCGGAGAGACCGCTGTAGAGGATCCGCAGACTCAGCAGCACCGGGAGCAGGTCGTCGATGCTCACGAAGGCCAGGACGTCGTCGCCGCCCGCATAGATCAGCCGTCCCTTGAACAGGCGCTCCGTCACCGTGGGCACCAGATGGACGGCGAAGGCATTGAGGGCCTCCGAGATGGCCATGTGGCGGGCCGGCGAGGGCGGGCGCTTCTCGTCGACATAGGATCGGAGTTCCGGCCAATCCCGACCGAGTTCCCCGACCCGATCGACGATATCGGAATGCCAGCTCTCGCGGTAAGTCATCGTCGTCTCGTCGGTG
>JALSIO010000220.1 GCA_026989995.1 Myxococcales bacterium | reverse complement strand
GTGGGCGTCACGGCGCACCCCGAGGACGAGCGCTACCGCGACCTCTTCGGCCGCCGCGCGATCACACCCCTTTTCCGGGTGCCCGTGCCGATCTTCCCGAGCCCGCTCGCCGATCCGGAGAAGGGCACCGGGATCCTGATGGTGTGCACCTTCGGCGACCAGACCGATGTCGTGTGGTGGCGGGAGCAGCGCCTGCCACTCCGCCAGATCGTGGCGCGTGACGGCCGGCTGGCGCCGGTGCAATTCGGCTCGGAGGAGTTTCCGAGCCTGGATCCCGGGGCCGCCAACCGGGCCTACGCGGAGCTCGCCGGCCGGCCGCTCGCCGCGGCCCGCAGGCGCATCGTGGGGATGCTCCGCGATCCCTCCGCGAGTGCCACCGGCGACCGGCCCCCCCTGGTGCGCGACCCGCGGCCCATCGAGCACGCGGTGCGCTTCTACGAGAAGGGGGAGAACCCGCTCGAGATCCTCCCCACCCGGCAGTGGTTCGTGAAGCTTCTCGAGCACAAGGAGGCATTGCTCGAGCGCGGCCGGCAGATCCAGTGGCATCCGGCCCACATGTTCGCGCGCTATCGCGACTGGACGGAAAACCTCGCGCTCGACTGGTGCATCAGCCGCCAGCGCTACTTCGGGGTCCCCATCCCGGTCTGGTACCGCGTGGACGAGGAGGGCAATCCGGACTTCGAGTCGCCCATCGTCGCCCCGCCGGAGATGCTGCCGGTCGACCCCATGTCGGAGCCGCCGCCGGGCTACGAGGAGGCCCAGCGCAACCAGGCCGGTGGCTTCCTGGGCGAGTCCGACATCTTCGACACCTGGTTCACGAGCTCGCTCACCCCCCAGATCGGGACGGGCTGGCTGCTCAACCCCGAGCGGCACCGGCGGCTCTTCCCGATGGACATCCGGCCGCAGAGCCACGAGATCATCCGGACCTGGGCCTTCTACACCATCGCCAAGGCCCACCTCCACGAGAACACGGTCCCCTGGCACCACGTCGTGATCTCCGGCTGGATCCTGGACCCGGACCGGAAGAAGATGTCGAAGAGCCGGGGCAACGTGGTCACGCCCATGCACCTCCTCGAGCGCTACACCGCCGACGGCGTGCGCTACTGGGCGGCGAGCGCCCGGCTCGGGGCCGACACGGCCTTCGACGAGAACGTCTTCAAGATCGGCAAGCGGCTGGTCACCAAGATCTACAACGCGGGCAAGTTCGTGCTCTCCCAGGAGGCGGAGCGCCACCCCGTCGCCTGCGAGCTCGATCTCGCCTTCGCGGCCGAGCTCTCCGCGCTCGTGGAGCGCGCCACGGCGAGCTTCGAGGGCTTCGACTACGCCCGGGTGCTGCAGGAGGTCGAGGCCTTCTTCTGGGGGCGCTTCACGGACACCACCATCGAGCTGGTGAAGGGAAGGGCGCGCGGCGAGGGCGGTGTCTCGGAGGCGGAGCGCGGCTCGGCCGTGGCCGTGCTCCGGCTGGGGCTCTCCGTCCTCCTGCGCGCCTTCGCGCCCTTCCTCCCCTTCGTCACCGAGGAGGTCTGGTCCTGGGCCTTCGCGGAGGAGGCGGGCCACGAGAGCATCCACCGGGCGCCCTGGCCCGGTTCCGCCGACTTCCGGGATCTCCCGGAGCCCGAGGACCGCGAGAGCCTCGCCGCGGCGATCGCGGCCCTGCACGCCATCCACCGGGCCAAGGCGGATGCGAACGTCTCCATGGGCCGGCCGGTGGAGCGGGTCGAGCTGGTGGCGCGTCCGGAGGTGGCCCGCCGGCTCGAGCGCGTGCTCGGCGACGTGCTTCGGGCCGGCCGTTGCGGCGCCCACCGCCTGGTGGAGGGCGAGGTGGAGGCCGAGGAGGGCGTCGAGGTCCGCGAGATCGCCTTCGCCGACCCCGTGGGAGCCGGCTGATGGCAGCGCGGGGCCGCTTCTACGTCACCACCCCCATCTACTACGTCAACGACCGACCCCACATCGGGCACCTCTACACCACCACCCTCGCGGATGTCCTCGCCCGCCACCACCGGCATCTGGGCGAGGACACCTTCTTCCTCACGGGGACCGACGAGCACGCCGTCAAGGTGGTGGAGTCCGCCGCCGGACGGGGACTCACGCCGGACGAGTGGGCCGCGCGCAACGCGGCCGAGTTCCAACGCGCTTTCGCGCGCTTCGGGATCTCGAACGACGATTTCATCCGCACCAGCGAATCGAGGCACGTGGAGCGGGTGGCGCGCTACGTGGGAGCGCTCCTCGAATCCGGGGACGTCTACGCGGGGGACTACGAGGGCTGGTACGACCCGGGACAGGAGGAGTACGTGCCCGAGGGGCGCGCCCGCGAGTGGGAGTACCGGTCGCCCATAAGCGGCCGGCCCCTGGTGCGGCGGCGGGAGCAGAACTACTTCTTCCGCCTGAGCGCCTGGGGCGACCCCCTGCTCGAGCTGCTCGAGGCGCGGCCCGACTTCGTGCTGCCGGAGGCGCGGCGGAACGAGGTGATGGGGCGGATCCGCGAGGGACTGCTCGACGTTCCCATCTCGCGCTGCCACGAGGAGGGCGAGCCCCGCTGGGGCATCCCGATGCCGGGTGACCCCTCCCACGTGATCTACGTGTGGATCGATGCCCTGTTCAACTACCTGAGCGCGGTGGACACCGACGAGCGCCGGGGCTTCTGGCCGCCCTCGGTGCACCTGATCGCGAAGGACATCCTCTGGTTCCACGCCGTCATCTGGCCGGCGATGCTCCTGGCGCTTCGGCGCTGCCCCGGCTTCGACTGGGTGGAGCTCCCCGAGCGGGTCTACGCGCATTCCTTCTGGATCAGCGAAGGGCAGAAGATGAGCAAGTCCCTGGGGAACTTCGTGGACCTCGAGCGGCTCGAAGCCTATGCGGACCGCTTCGGCCTCGACGCCCTTCGCTTCTTCCTCGTGACCCAGGGCCCGCTCGGCACCCACGATGCGGACTTCGCCGAAGCCCGCTTCGTCCACGTCTACGCTTCGGAGCTCGCCAACACCCTCGGCAACTGCGCCCACCGGGTGGCCCACATGACCGGGCGCTACCTGGGCGGCCAGGTCGCGGCCCCGGATCCCTCCTGCCCCGCGGCAGGAGGTCTCGAGGCGGCGGCGGGCCGGGCGGTGGACGAGGCGCTCGCGGCCATGGAGCGCCTGGCCCCGGACCGGGCCTGCGCCGCCGCGCTCGACCTCGTCCGCGCGGTCAACGCCGCCATCGAGGAGACCCGGCCCTTCGCGCTCGCCCGGGATCCCGAGCGCCGGGGTGAGGTGGGGACCATCCTCTACCGCTGCGCCGAGGCCCTCCGGATCGCGGCGCTGCTGCTCGCCCCGGCGATGCCCGAGCGCATGGCCGAGCTCCTCCGCCGCTTCGGCGCGGCCGAGATCGGCGAGCGCATCCGCGCCGGGGCGCACGGCGAGCTCCGGGAATGGTGTCGGTGGGGGAGGCTGGCTCCGGGCACGGCCCTCGAGACCGGGCCGCCGCTCTTCCCGCGCCACGACGCCGCCTAGGCCCGGGAAGCCGCACTTCCCGCGGCGCGAGGCCACGCTCGGTCCGGGGCGCCGTGCATCGCGCGTCGCGAGGCCACCGGGACCCGGGGCACCGCTCTTCCGGCGCCACGGGTTCGGGCTCGGTGTGCGGCGCCGCCCTTCCCGCGCCGGGACGCCCCCCCCCCGGGCCCCGGGCGTCCCGCCCCACTGCCCACGAGCTCGGCAGGCGCTGGCGCAGGGCCGGGCACCGACCCTCGGCCGGTGGCGGCTGTGCCGGTTCCGGCCCGGCGAGAGCGTCCCACGAGGGACTTCGTACGTCACCCGGGTGTGTCCGGGGCTGGCACGGCCTTTGCTCTTCTCCGACTCGTGGCCCGGGCCGGTGCCGGGGCCTTCGGAGGAGGGAAGGAGCATGCGGATCTGGCTTCCCGTGGCGCTCGCGATCGGCGCGGCGCTGATCGGGCCCGAGGCGGCCCGCGCGGAGCAGGGGGAGGTCTCCTCCGCGCTCTTCGCGGCGAACAATGTCTGGATGATGCTCTGCGCCGGGCTCGTCTTCATCATGCACCTCGGCTTCGCCACGCTCGAGTCGGGCCTCACCCGCGCCAAGAACACGGTGAACATCCTCTTCAAGAACACCTTCATCGTGTGCGCCGGGATCGTGACGTATGCGCTGTGCGGATTCGCGCTCATGTACCCGGGTGAGTTCAACGGA
>JALSIO010000219.1 GCA_026989995.1 Myxococcales bacterium | reverse complement strand
GCGCGCCGGTGGACGATCCCGGTCACGGTGCGCACCCGGAGCGGCGGCCGGCCGGCCGGCCGGTCACGGCGTCGCCGCCTCCTCGAGAAAACGCTCGAGGAAGCCGCCGAGGGCGGTTTCGATCTCTCCTTCGCTGTCGGCGGGGAAGCTCAGGCAGGGGCCTTCGACCTTCCCGGCCCGGAAGGGCCCCACGAGGGTGACCTCGCCCCGGCTCTTGACCGTGACGATGGCCCGGTGGCGCCCGCGACCGAGGTCGAACTGGACGGCCCGCAGGTGCTTGTCGTCGGTGCGGACGGGGCCGAGCTCCACCCGCAGGTGGGGGGCGCCGGCCGCCTCGGCCGCCCGGTGGAAGGCCTCGAGGGCTTCGGCCACCCGGGCCCGGAGCACCTCCGCCTGGCGGCGGGCGGCGGCGAGCGCTTCGCCGTGCTCCGCCTCGCGGCGGCCGAGCCGCTCGCCCACCTGGCGGAGCCGCTCCGGGAGGGCAGTTTGCGGGGAAGCGGACATGGTGGGAGGGTCGCACACCTCCCCGGTCCGGTCAGGTGGTGGCAGACGGCTCAGGGGCCGGGCCGGCTCACCCGGCCTCCCCGGTGACCACCAGCCGGGAGCCCCGAAGCTCTGCGAGCAGCTCGTCGCGCACCCGCGCGAACTCCTCCCGGAGCTCGGCGGGGATGGGCGGCCCCGGGGGCGAATCGATGCGCGCCGGGTTCACGGCCCGGCCGTTTTTCATGACCTGGAAGTGCAGGTGCGGACCGGAGGCAAGGCCGGAGGAGCCCACGTAGCCGATGACCTCCTTCCGGGAGACCCGGCTGCCCACCCGCTGGCCCGGGGCGTACTTCGATAGGTGGCCGTAGTAGGAGACGAGGCCGTTGTCGTGCCGGACCTTGACCAGCCGACCGAAGCCGCCCGACCAGCCCCGGTGGACGATCACGCCGTCGGCCACGGCCCAGACCGGGGTGCCGCGCGGGGCCGCGTAGTCGATGCCGAGGTGCGGCCGGCGCACCTTCAGGATGGGGTGGCGCCGGGCCCAGGAGAAGCCCGCGCTGATGCGGCGGTAGTGGAGGGGGGCGGACAGGAACGGCCGCTCCACCGCGCTTCCATCGGGCCGGTAGTAGCCGCCCCGCCCATCCGTGCCGGAAAACCAGACCGCGGTGTGGATGCCGGCGGCGCCGCGGTAGGTCGCCGCCAGAATGCGCCCGGGGCGGAGGTACTTCTGCTCTCCCCCCGGAAGCTTCCGGTAGAGACGCTCGTAGAGCATCTCGAAGGCGTCCCCCGGGCGGACGCGTCGCGTGAAGTTGAGCTCACCGCCGAAGATGCGGGCGAACTCGTTGGCGAGCGCCGGATGCTCACCGAGCGCCTCGACCGCCTCGTAGAGCGACGTGGAGATCACCCCGGCGATCCGGGCCCGGCGGGCCTCGAGGGCCTCCGCGAAGCGCTCGGCGCGAAGGTCGTCCCCCTCGCGCAGGAGCCGGAGCTCCTCGCCGCCCCGGCGCCGGTAGGCGAACGCGGCGATCTCCCCCTCCGGGCCGAGGAGGAGCTCGAATCGATCGCCGGGGCGGGCCCGCCGGAAGTCGAAGACCGGCGCCATGCTGCGCACGATCCGGTCCACCATCCGGGACGAGACGCCGCGCTCGCGGAGCGAGCGGGCCAGGGCCTCTCCCCGCCGGAGCTCCCCGGTGATGCGGCGCCCGTCCGGCAGCTCCGGACCGAAGCGGGGCGCGGTCGCCGGGACGGCGATCGCCTCGCTCCCGCCGAGGTCGTCGGCCCGGGCGCCGCCCTGCAGGGGAGCGCACAGGAACAGCCCCGCGATTGCGACCGCGAAGCACCACCCCGGCCGGCCGCGGCCTCCCGCCACCGGACTCCGCGTGCGGGCCGGCGGGCCGCATGCGCCGTCCGACACATGGCGGCGTCTCGACGTCCGGCGAGGCGGCATGCGCTCCTCCCCCTCGGCACCCGGCGGCGCACCCGCGGGCCCCGCGCGGCCGGCACCCCCGGGCACCCGCCGGTGCGTGGATCGGCGCGCGTCCGCCCCGCCCGGGTGATCCCCGTCGCCAGATCCGCGCCCGGCTCCGCAGCGGAGCGGCAGTCGATCCACCGCACCCGGCAGCTCCCCCGGCCCGACCCGCGCGCGAGACACGCAGCGAACCGGCCGGCAGGCCGCAGCAGGCAGCCGAAGACCGCGGCCCTAGGTAGCCCCAAGGGCGCAACCTCGCACGCTACATTGGCGGCTGAAATGAAGATCCGGTGAAGTTCGCCACCCGCGGGGGCCCGAGCCGGTCCCAGCAGCGGCGGCGGAGATACCCCGGGGGGAACCCGTGCGCCCCGACACCCCGAGGGAATGGCCACCTCCTTCCGATCCGGCCGCTGCCCCACCGGCGGGTGGGGCCCCGTCGCCCTCGAGCGCGCGGTGGAGGCGGGCGCGGCGGTGCGCCGGCGAGCGGACCGGCTCCGCCGCGGCGCGGCCGCCCCGGTGCTCACAGTCGCGATGGCGGCGCTGCTCGCCGGGCCGCCGGACGCCCGGGCCCTCTGGCCGTTCACCCGGACCGAGGACACCGCACCCGGCGAGCTCGGCCGGGAAGCGGCCGAACTCCTCGCGCGTGCGATCCGCGTCGATACCACCAACCCGCCCGGTGACGAGCGCCCTCTCGCGCGGCTCTACGTCGAGGCGCTCGCCGCCCGTGGGATCGAGGCGCGGGTGGTCGAGACACCCTCGGACCGGCCTCGACGCCGCGCCGCCGCCTGGGCCCGCCTGCCGGGGAGCGGCGCCGGCCGGCCGGTGGTGCTGCTCTCCCACCTCGACGTGGTGGCCGCCGACGCGGCCGCCTGGTCCGTCCCCCCCTTCGAGGGCGTGGTCGCGGACGGCTACGTGACCGGACGGGGCGCCCTCGACGCCAAGGGGGTCTCCGTGGTGCACCTGCTCGCCCTCGGCGAGCTCGCCCGCCGCCGGGAGCCCCTGACCCGGGACGTGATCTTCCTCGCCACCCCCGACGAGGAATCCGGGGGCGTGCAGGGCGCCGGCTACGTGGTGCGCCACCGGCCCGATCTGCTCCACGACGCGGAGTACGTGCTCACCGAAGGGGGCGGCATCCTGGTCTCCGACGAGCACCCCCCGGTCTGGGGGATCACGGTGACGGAGAAGGCTCCCTGCTGGATGGAGGTCACGGCGCGGGGGCGCGCAGGACACAGCGCCACCGCGCCGCGCGACGCCGCCACCCACCGGCTCGTGGCGGCCCTCGAGCGGGTGCGCCAGCTCGACACCGAGGTCCGGGTGGTCCCGGAGGTGGCGCGAATGTTCCGGGGCCTCGCGCCCCTCGCGGCTCCCGAGGACCGGGAGGGCTTTGCCCGACTCGCCGCCGCCCTCGAGACCGACGCCGGCTTCCGGGGCCGCTTTCTCGCGGACGCGGGTCGGGCGGCGCTGGTCCGCAACACCCTGGCCATCACCGTGCTCGAGGGAAGCCCCCGGACCAACGTGCTGGCCGCGGAGGCCACGGCCCACCTCGATGGACGGATCCTCCCGGGGGAGCGCTGCGGGGACTTCGTGAACCTCGTGCGGGCGACCGTCGCCGATCCCCGGGTGGCCGTGGAGCCCCTGCTCGCCTTCTCGAACTCGGCCTCCCCGGCGGACACCGCCCTCGTGCGGGCGATCGGGCGCGTCGCGCGGGAACTCGACCCGGAGGCGGTGGTGGTGCCCCGGGTGATCGCCGGCTTCACCGACGCCCACTACTTCCGCGAGCTCGGGATCGCCAGCTACGGCTTCGTGCCGCGCTGGCTGAGCCCGGAGGACACCCGGGGTGTGCACGGCCGGGACGAGCGGATCTCCGTCGCGAACCTCGAGCGCGGCGTCCGAACCCTCGTCCGGATCCTCGAGGTCCTCTCCGACGACACCGCCCCGCGCCGCTCAGGCCGGTAGCCCCGGCCGCCTCGCCCGACGCCTCAGCCGCCGCCCCGCCCCGCCTCCCGCAGCTCCTGGACCACCTGGTGGATGGCTTCGAAGAGCGGCTCGATCTGGTCGAGCTCGAGGCACGAGAAGGCCACCCGGAGGTCGCTCGAACCGATGGAGATGACGCCAACGCCGTGCTCGTCGAGCAGCCGCTGCCGCACCGCCTCGGCATCGACCCCCTTGACCCGGACGCACATGAAGTAGCCGCTGTTGAACGGGTGCGGGTCGAAGCTCGGACGGTAGCGCTCCCGGTGC
>JALSIO010000218.1 GCA_026989995.1 Myxococcales bacterium | reverse complement strand
GCCGTCGACGGGGCGCGGGCGCCCCCGGGCGGCGGCTCCATCCAGCTCCGGGGAGGTCGCGTCGCCAGGTTCATGACGGGTATCGAAGCCCGGGGCGCGAACGTGTGGGTCGCAGAGGTGGTGGCCACCAAAAACCGCTTCTTCGCGATCATCGCGGGCCAGGCGGCCGACGGGCGCGGCTGCGTCGTCCGCGGCGATGGCCCCGTGGGAGCCGGGCCCAGCACGGCCCGCGCCCCACCGCCCGCCACACCTCAAGGCGCCGGGAGCCGGAGCCGAAGGGAGGGCGGGAGGGACCCCGTGGCGACCGGGTGCGCGTGCTGCGGTCGGAACGAGGCGGAGCTCCTCGGCCACCGGCCGGGCGCGGACGGCCGCCCCTACCGGATCCTCCGCTGCACCGGCTGCGGGCTCTGGCGCGTCGACCCGATGCCGAGGCGCGAGGAGCTCGCGGCCTGGTACGGCAGCCGGGGCCACTCGGAGCGGGAGACGGGGCTGGTCCTCGGCGCCCCCGGACCGGCCGTGCGCGCGGCACTGGAGGACCGCCGCCAGTGGCTTCGCCTGGCCCTGCGCCTCGCGGGATCTCCGCACCCGCAGCGGGCCCTCGATGTGGGCTGCGGCTTCGGGTTCTTCCTGGCCGCCCTCGAGGAGCGGGCCATTCCGGCCGTCGGCATCGACCTCGACGGGCATGCCGTGGCCCACGCCCGGCAGTGGTTCGGTGTGGACGCGCGCCGCGGAAGTCTCGCCGAGGCGGCGGAGCTTCCCCCCGTGGATCTCCTCTCCCTGTGGGAGGTCCTCGAACACCAGCCGGATCCGACCACATTCCTTCGGGAGGTCCGGGATCGGATCGCGCCGGGAGGGCACCTGGTCGGATCGGTCCCCAACGCCGAAGGCATCGCGGCGCGGCTCCGCGGCGTGCGCTGGCGGATGGTCTATCCCCCGGACCACCTCCACTACTTCGGCCCCGGCAGCCTCGAGGAGATCCTCCGGCGGACGGGCTTCGAGCCGGTCTTCGTGGGGACGGTCGCGTGCATGGCCGCTCCCAACTGGAGTCTCGGGATCCGCCGGGCCATCCTCCACCGGACCGAGCGCCTGCCATCCGGCTGGCGGGCCGAAGTCCTGCGGGCGACGCACCGGGGTCTCACCCTCGCCAAGCGCCACGTCGTCTACGCCGCACTGAACCGGATCATCGCGGGTCTCGGGCTCGGGGGCGACAACCTGCTCTTCGTGGCCCGGCGCCCCCCGGAGCCGGCCCTCGCCGCGTCGGCCCGGGCCACCGCCGCGGCCTGAGCGCCCCCCCCGGCCACACGGCAGCGCCGCTCCGCACATCCCGCCTTCCGGCCCGCTCCCCGGGAATCGCTTCGACGGGGCCGGACGCCGCAGACCCGGGTGGACCGCGGCGGGCCCGGAGCCGGGCGAAGGGGAACCACCGCTCCGCCCGTCTGGCAGGGGAGCCGGTCGGCCGGGTTCAGGGCCAGGCGGCGCGAACGAGCAGCACCCACACCGCGATGCCCGGAACGAGCTTGCCCACGCGGCCGAAGAGGCTTCCGAGCACCGCACCCACCGACGCCCGCAGCGTCTCCTCCCGCGTCCGGCGGGCCGGGCCCGTGGCCTCGCCGATCCAGGCCCCGGCGAAGGTGCCGATCACGGCGCCGACGAGGGTCCCCACCACCGGCACCGGGAGGAGCGGCGTGAAGAAGATGGCTCCGAGAATGCCCCCGAGCAGGGCTCCCACCATGCCTCGCCGGGAGGCGCCGCCGAGCCGCGCCCCCACGGCGCCCGACACGGCCTCCACGATCTCCCCCAGGAGCGCGAGGCCCGCACCGAGGAGCAGCAGTTCCCACCCGAAGGTCTCGGCGGGACCTCCCAGGCGCGCGTCGACGAGCTCGACCCCGGCGGCGAGCGCCAGCAGGATCCAGGTTCCGGGCAGCCCCACCAGGACCCCCACCAGGCAGGCCAGGCCCACCAGGGCGAAGAGGGCCACGAGCACCATGGCGAGGAGGGTCATGCGGAAGACGCTAGCGCCCCGCTCGCGGGAGGACCGGGACCCGCGCACTCCGCGGCCGGCCTCCGGCGTCAGCCGCGCGGTGGCTGCCTCCGCCTGCCGCGGGCACTCGCTGTCGAAGGGATCCACGCCCGCGGCCCGGCACTGCAGGGTGCTCCAGCGGCAGACCGGCTTCTCGAGGACCCGCAGGTAGTAGAACGCCGGTTCCGCCGGATCGAAGTCGGGGTCCTTCCAGACCGCACAGAGCGTGGCGGCACCGCGCTCCGGCGACCGACAGGTCTCGGGATCCACGCCGTCCGGCCCCGGCCGGCCGGCGACGTCGTGGACCCGCTCGTGGGGAACACCCCCGGCGTCCACCCATCCCTTCACGACCTACGCCCGTTCGAGGTCGCTGCCGGGCCTTGCGGCCACGCCCGGGTCCCGGTGGGCGAGGACGAAGAAGCGCGGGGGGCCGGTGGCCCCGCCCCCCCGCAGCATCCCGCCCATGGGAACTCCGAGTCGATCCGCCCGGGCCACGGGATCGGAAGCCTCGCAGAGATCCCCGGGAAGCGCGGCGCCCCCGAAGAAGCGCAGGATGGGGCGGGTCCCGCTCGTGGCGTACCTCCCCGTGCACCGTGCCCAGCATGGCCAGGTTGTCGGCGACCACCTGCTCGAAGGTGCAGAGCTCGTCCTCCGTGAAAAGACCGCGCCCCCGGAGCCGATCGTAGCGGCACTCCGAGCTTCCCTTGTGCTGGGTGAGCTCCACCAGCCGCTCGAAGAGCAGGCGGTCCCGGGCCTCCTGCTCTCCGTCCGGATCGGGGAACATCAGCCCCCCGGCCAGGTTGGGGTCGTGCGGGATGGCGAGCACGTCGCAGCCTTCCTTCCCCTCGAGGCAGGTCTCGCGCAGGAGCTGCCAGAGCCGGGGAACCCGGTCGCGCCCGGTGTCGTAGGTGGAGACGGGCCGGTCGGGGACCCGCTCGTTGCGGAAGATCACGTTGCGGTGGAGGTTCCGGCCTCCCGGCGCGTCGGTGTATTCGTAGCCGATGAAGGTGGTGAACCGGCAGGCCGCCGACCGGTCGTAGGCGGCCTCCGCCGCCTCCTGGATCCGCCGCCAGACCCGCGCCTCGGCGGCCTCGCAGTCACCCAGCCAGCACGCGCCGCTCCGCTCGAGCTGATCCGCCTCCCCCATCCCGGTGAGCTCCGTCCACCACCGGGCGGCGAGGAGCTGGGTCCAGAAGTGGGAGGACCGGCTCATCACGCAGTGGGGCCGCCAGTACGCCGGCCGCCACGGACTCCCGGTGCAAAGCTCGATGGGCCCCAGGTACTCGGCGTGGTCGGTGACGGCGGCGAAGTCGAGCGGGCGGCGGAGCTGCACCGTGATGGTGGGCCTGCCCTCCTCGTCGGGAAGCACGAGGGGCTCGCCCCGGGCGAATCGGTACGCCGCGGCCGGGTCGTTCCGCTGGCTCGAGACGTAGGAATCGAAGGAGTAGAGCGTGTGGACGTGGAGATCCCCGAAAAGTGGAATCCGCAGCGGCTCGCTGCGGGCGCAGGGCGCGCGCTGCTCGGTGCGCTCGAAGGCGGGGGCAGGGCGCCGCGGCAGCCACCCCCCGGCCCCTCCGGCCGGCGGCCGTGCCGGCACCGGGACCTCCACCACCCGCCCCCTGGTGCCGTGCACGGAGTCGTGCGCCCGCACGAGGACGCGCGTGACTCCGGCGGGGATGCGAACGCCCTCGAGGCTGCGGGTGAAGGGCTGCTCCTCCACGTGGGGATGCAGCAGGTACCGCACCCCGAGCACCGATCCGTCGGGAGCGAGCACTTCGAAGCGATCGGCGTAGTGCTCGAAACCGGTGTCCGCGTGCCGCAGGGTCGCCTCCACGCGGCAGTCCGCCTCTCCGCAGACGACCCGCGCCGCGAGGACGTCCGCCTCGCCGCCCACCGCGGGCCCGGCACCTGCCCCGACGAGCAGGAGGGCGAGCGCACCCATCCCCCGGTCCGGCCGGGGCATCCACCGGCCGCCCGGCCCGGAAAGGAGGGCCCGCACCGCGCGCGCACCCGCGAAACCCGAGTCCCTCGCCTCCCCCATGTCCCCCCTGCGCACCGGGCCCGAAGGTGCGCGGCGGGAGGCCTCCCTGTCGAGGCCGGGGCCGAAAGCGACCTCAGGGCAGGAAGCCCAGATCGAAGTCCGGTGCCGTCCGGGTCGGGCCGGGAGGACCGGAGTCCAGTGGGAGGTGGCAGGATGGACAGG
>JALSIO010000217.1 GCA_026989995.1 Myxococcales bacterium | reverse complement strand
GGACCCCGGGTGCCGGGACCCGGGCTGGCCGACGGAGTCGCCCGCCTGCGCCAACGGCGTGGACGACGACGGCGACGGCGGGATCGACTGGGACGGCTCCGGGGCGGGTGCGCCCGATCCCGAGTGTCTCGACCGACCGTGGCGCCGCACCGAGCGCGCGTGCGGGCTCGGCGCCGAGCTCGTCCTGCTGCTGCCGCTTTTCGGGTGGCTCCGGCGTCGGTGGTTGACAGCGCGCCGGTCCCGCTGGTAGAAGTCGGCCGACATCGCGGTGGAAGGTGACCCCCGGCATCCGCCGGGGGCGGCGCCGCGGGCAGGGTGCCCGGGGAGCCGCGGGAAGCCGGTGCGAATCCGGCGCGAGCCCGTCGCTGTGACCGGGGACGACCGTCGAATCGATGCCACTGGCCGGGTGCCCGCATCCGCGGGCGGGCTGGGAAGGCTCGGCGGTCGGGGGATCCGGGAGCCAGAAGACCGGCCTTCCACCGGCTCGTCCCGTCTCCGGGGGTCGGGAGGGGCGGGCGTCGGAAGGTGCCGCGGTCGCCCGGTGCGGCGGCCGCCGGCGCGGGGCGCGGAGCCGGTCCGGTCCCCGCCATCCGCCGCCATCTCCACCGATTGCGCCGGGCGCAGGTCGGCCCGCCGCCCTTCGGCGGAGCCGCCCGCCTCCCCGTGTCCCCGGTCGGGAGCCGGAGGTGCGTCCTCCGGTGGGTTGCGCTCGGTGCAGCGCGGTGGAGGGCTCCCTTGGTTCGAGGTTTCCGATCTGCCACCCGCATCTTCCTGCCTTCCCGGCCGTCCCGCCCGTCGCGGGGGCGCCCGGCGGGCGGCCGGCCGCGGGACGGCTCCCGCTTCCCGGGCGCTGCCCGGGCGGTGGGCGCATTCCTCGCCGCGGCGCTCGTCGCGGCCCCCGCGGCGGCGGTCCGCGTGGTGGACCTCGAGGACGTGGGGGCGTCGCTCCCTCCGGAGAGCTTCTACCACGGCGCCGACGGAGCGGGCGGTTTCGAGAGCCGCGGCGTGTTCTTCGAGAACCACTTCGATGCGACCTTCGGCTCCTGGGAGGGATTCTCCTATTCCAACGTCACGGACAACCTCACGCCCGGCTTCGGCAACCAGTGGAGTGCCTTCCCGGGCTCCGGAGCGGAGGGGAGCCCCACCTACGCGGTGGGCTTCACGCTGACCTTCGTGCTTCCGGAGGCCCGGATCCTGCTCCCCGAGCCGGCGCCGGTGTCGCGCGTCTCCGTGGCCAACACGACCTTCGCGGCGCTTTCCATGCGGGACGGCGACGCCTTCGCCAAGAAGTTCGGTGGCCCCGACGGAAGCGATCCGGACTGGTTCCGCCTGACCATCACCGGGCGCGACGCGGCCGGATCCCCCACCGGCCAGGTCGAGGTCTACCTCGCCGACTTCCGCTCCGACGATCCGGCCCTCGACTTCATCCTGGACGGGTGGCTGACGGTGGATCTGTCGCCGCTCGGGACGGTGAGCGCACTCGGCTTCACGCTGGACTCGAGCGACGTCGGGCCCTTCGGCATGAACACGCCGGCCTTCTTCGCCCTGGACGATCTCGTCGTGGTTCCCGAGCCCGCGACCGGGGTCGCCGTGACCCTGGCCCTCGCCGTCCTCGCCGCCGGTCGGAGGCGGCCGCGCTAGTCGATCTCGGGGAGCACCCGGTCGACGAAGAGCTGGAGGTTCTCCCAAGCCTTCTTGGGCGGGATGCCTCCGCACAGCGGGAAGAGGACGAAGCTCGCGAGCGGGCCCTGTTCCCGGGCACGGGCGATGCACTGCTCGGGGGTCAGGATCCGGTACTTCCCCTCCGCGCGGAGCTCCTCCACGGTGGTGGCGTCGGAGTGCACGGCGGAGCGCTGGTGGGCCGGCTGCCACGCCGCATAGGAGCGCGCGTCGTGGAGGAGGTGGGGGCCGATCTCGCGCCACTCGCGGTCCGGATCCTCGGCGACGAAGACCATCTCGCCGCTGCCGGGGGGCAGCGCCAGCGGGGTGACCCCACGGCGTTCGCATTCCCGCCGATAGGTCTCGAGCATTTCCGGGTCGTTGCTGGCAGGGGCGAAGGGCAGCCCGAAGCGCGCCGCCCGTTTCGCCGCGGCGACGCTCTGGCCGCCCAGGAAGACCGGCGGGTGGGGCCGGGTCAGCGGCGCCGGGGTGATCCGGACGGTGCGGCCCCGGTACTCGAAGGTCTCGCCGCGCATGGCGCGGAGGAGGGCATCGAGCTTCTCGTCGAGGATCTTCCCCCGTCGGGAGAAGTCCTCGCCGAACATCGCGTACTCCTCCGGCCGGTAGCCGAGTCCGGCCGTGATGCCCACGCGCCCGCCGCTGGCGATGTCGAGGACGACGAGGTCCTCGGCCACCTTGATCGGATCGTAGAGGGGAAGCAGCAACGCCGAGATGCTGATCCGGATGCGCCGGGTCCGGCCGACCATGGCGCCTGCCATGGGAAGCGGGGAGGGGAGGTAGCCGTCGTCCACGCCGTGGTGCTCGGAGAGGGTGATGGCGTCGAAGCCCTTCTCGTCCGCCACGGCGGACATCTCGACCGCAGCCTGGTAGAGGTCGGCCTGGGTGGCCTCCGAGAAATCCGGGCGGCGCAGGTCGAAGCGCAGGATCTTGATCGCCATTCGGTGTCCTCCTCCGGGGGCCGGATCCTACCGCGGCGTGCCGTCCATCGCCCGGCCGGCACCGGCGGTCGTGGCCGGAGGGGGGCCGGCCTAGGTCTCCGGGTCGTAGGCGAGGAGCGGGCGCAGGAAGCGCTCCACATTCCGGCGGGGCAGGCCCTTGCGGGCGGCGTAGTCCTCGACCTGGTCCCGGCCGATGCGGCCCACCGCGAAGTAGCGGGCAGCGGGGTGGTGGAAGTAGAGCCCGCTCACGCTGGCAGCCGGGTGCATGGCGAAGCTCTCGGTGAGTTCGATTCCAGCCTCGGCCGCCCCGAGCAGTTCGAAGAGCCGCTCCTTTTCGCTGTGGTCCGGGCAGGCCGGATAGCCGAAGGCGGGGCGGATGCCGCGGAATCGCTCGGCGAGGAGGTCCTCGAGGGCCTCGAGCTCCCCCGGCCGCTCGTAGCCCCACTCGCGCCGCGCGCGCTGGTGGAGGTACTCCGCGAAGGCTTCGGCGAGGCGGTCGGCGAGGGCCTTGGCGAGAATGGCTCCGTAGTCGTCGTGCTCCGCGGCGAAGCGGGCCGCGAGCTCCTCCGCTCCGAGGCCGGCCGTGACGGCGAAGGCACCCACGTGGTCGGGCACCCCGGCGCCGGCCGGTGCCACGTAGTCGGCGAGCGACCGCAGGGGGCCCTCGCGGCCCCGGATCTCCTGCTGCCGCAGCATGGGGAAGCGCGCGCGCTCCCGGGTGCGCGCCGCGTCCTCGAACAGGACGAGATCGTCGCCCCGGGCCTCCGCCGGCCAGAAGCCGTAGACGGCGGCTGCCCGAAGCCACTCCTTTTCCACGATGCGGTCGAGCAGGCGCCGGCCATCCTCGTAGAGCCGGCGCGCCTCCGTTCCGAGGCGCGGGTCGTCGAGGATTGCCGGGAAGCGGCCCTTCATCTCCCATGCCGAGAAGAAGAAGGTCCAGTCGATGTAGGGAACGAGCTCGCCGAGCGGCACCTCGGCCAGGATCTGCCGACCGAGGGTGGCGGGCACGGGGGTGGTCTCCGGCTCGAAGGCGAGCACGAGCCTGCGTGCCCGGGCCTCGTCGAGCGGCAGGAGGGGGCGGCGGCTGCGCCCGGCGTGAAGCTCCCGGAGGCGCTCCTGCTCCTCCCGGTTGCGCCGCTCGAGCTCGCGACGCCTGTCGCGGTCCATGAGGTCCGAGACCACGCCCACGGCCCGGGAGGCGTCGAGCACGTGGACCACCGGGCCCGCGTACTCCGGCGCGATCTTGACGGCGGTGTGCTGGCGGCTGGTGGTGGCCCCTCCGATGAGCAGCGGGAGCTCGAGCCCGCGGCGCTTCATCTCCCGCGCCACGTGCACCATCTCGTCCAGCGAGGGGGTGATGAGCCCGGAAAGACCCACCAGGTCGCAACCCTGGTCCATCGCGGTGTCGAGGATGCGATCCGCGGGAACCATGACACCGAGGTCGATCACGTCGAAGCCGTTGCAGGCGAGCACCACCCCGACGATGTTCTTGCCGATGTCGTGGACGTCGCCCTTGACGGTGGCCAGGACGATCCGGCCCTGCGAGCTCGCCTCGCCCGCCGCCTTTTCCGCCTCCATGAAGGGCTCGAGGTAGGCCACGGCCCGTTTCATCAC
>JALSIO010000216.1 GCA_026989995.1 Myxococcales bacterium | reverse complement strand
CGGAGGGGGGCTTTCAGCTCTGGCTGGAGCTACCCGAGGCGCTCGACTCCGCGGAGCTTCTGCCCGAGGCGGCCCGGGCGGGGGTGTTGTTCGCGCCGGGGCGCCTGTTCCTCGTCGACGGACGACCGAGCCCGGGCATGCGCCTCGGCTTCGCGCAGGCCGACCTGCCGGCCATCGACCGGGGGGTGCGGGCGCTGGCGTCCGTGATCCGCAGGCGTCTGGAGCAGCCGGTGCCATCGCAGACCGAAGTGCTGCAGGTCTAGCTGCGCGCCCGCGGAGGCGTCCGGCACGGGGCCGGAGCCCGCGGGCGCGAAGACGGGAACCGGGAGGTCCGGTCCGGGGCGCCGCCGGGTGGATCCCGAGCCGGAGCCCGGGAGCGCAGGAGGAGATGGGATGCGTGAGCAGCAGGCCGGGTCGGGCTCGGGCCGGACCACCGCCGAGGCCTTCGAGATCAAGGTCGGTCTGGCCGAGATGCTCAAGGGCGGGGTGATCATGGACGTGACCACCCCCGAGCAGGCGCGGATCGCCGAGGATGCGGGGGCAGCCGCGGTGATGGCCCTCGAACGGGTGCCCGCGGACATCCGCCGGGAGGGCGGGGTGGCGCGGATGGCGTCGATCGAGGTGATCGAGGCGATCCAGCGCGCCGTCTCGATCCCGGTGATGGCCAAGTGCCGCATCGGCCACGTCGCCGAAGCCCGTGTCCTCGAGGCGCTCGGCGTGGACTTCATCGACGAGAGCGAGGTGCTCACACCCGCCGACGATGCCCACCACATCGACAAGCATCCCTTCCGGTCGCCCTTCGTCTGCGGCGCGCGCAACCTCGGCGAGGCCATGCGGCGGATCGGGGAGGGGGCGGCCATGATCCGAACCAAGGGAGAGGCGGGCAGCGGCAACATCGTCGAGGCCGTGCGGCACCTCCGGGCCGTGACCGGGGAGATCCGGAGCCTCGCCGCCTCGCCCCCGGAGGAGCTCATGGCCCGGGCGCGGGACCTCGGCGCGCCCTACGAGCTGGTGCGGCAGGTGGCCCGCTCGGGGCGGCTTCCGGTGCCGAACTTCGCGGCCGGGGGGATCGCCACGCCGGCGGATGCGGCCCTTTGCATGGCCCTCGGCGCGGAGGCGGTCTTCGTGGGCTCGGGAATCTTCAAGAGCGAGGATCCGGCGGCACGGGCGCGGGCCGTGGTGCGCGCGACCACGCACTGGAAGGATCCGGAAGAGGTTCTCGCCGCCTCGCGCGGGCTCGGATCGGCCATGCCCGGGATCGAGATGGAGACGCTCGCCGAGCACGAGCGCCTCGCGAAGCGCGGATGGTGAACTCCGGGCCCACCGCGCCCCGGGTCGGCATTCTCGCCGTCCAGGGCGATGTCGGTGCCCACGCGGGGGTGCTCGAGGCCCTCGGCTGCGAGGCGACCGAGGTGCTGCGCGAGAAGGACCTCGACGGTCTCGAGGGCCTGATCCTGCCCGGCGGCGAGAGCACGACCATCAGCCGGGGAATCGAGCGGCTCCGCCTCGCCGGCCCGATCCGGAGCTTCGCGGCCTCCGGCGGGCGGATCCTCGGAACCTGTGCCGGCGCCATCCTGCTCGCGCGCGAGGTGGAGAACCACCCGGTTGCCTGTCTCGGGCTGCTCGACGTCGTGGCGGTGCGCAATGCCTACGGCACGCAGGTCGACTCCTTCGCGACCCGTCCCGACCCCGGGGGCGCCCCGGAGCTCGCGGACCTCGACCTCGTCTTCATCCGCGCACCGCGGCTTCGCCGGCCGGGACCGGGGATCGAAGTACTGCTGCGCCACGAGGGATGGCCCGTGCTGGTTCGGGAGGGACGGATCTGGGCCGCCACCTTCCACCCGGAGCTCCGGGGGGATTCGCGCGTCCACCGGAGGTGGCTGGGGGAGGCCCTCTCCGGATGACGTCCGCGGCCGTCTGTGATACCCCTTCGCCCCGCCGGGGCAGGCCCCGGCGTTCACCACCTCGGTCCCCGAGCCCTCCCGCAGGCCGACCCGCGGCCCCGGGGGACGGGGGGCCCGGGCCCCCGGGCCCGACCGCGAGGAGGCCATGCGGGAATACGAGACCGTCTTCATCGTCCAGCCGGAGATCTCCGATGCCGGCTGCGAGGCCATCCTGGAGCGGGTGGACGAGCTCCTCGCCTCGCACGGCGCACGCCGGCTCTTCTACGACGACATCGGCAAGCGGAAGCTCGCCTACGAGATCCGGAAGTTCCAGAAGGGGCACTACTGGTGCGTGAACTACCTGGACGAGGGCCGGGTGGTGCCGGAGCTCGAGCGCATGCTCCGCCTCGACGAATCCATCCTCCGCTACCTCACCGTCCAGGTCACCGACGAGGTGGAGGACGCCGAGGCCCGGATCAAGGAGGGCGAGGAGAAGGAGCGGATCCGCCGCGAGCGCGCCGCCGAACGGGCCGCGCGGGAGGCCGAGGAGGAGCGGGCCCGGCGCGAGGCCGAGGCTGCGGCCCGCGCCGAAGCCGAGGCGGCGCGGGCGGCCGAGGCCGCAGCCACCGCCCGGGATGCGTCCCCCGAGGAGGAGTCGGAGGCCTCCACGGGTGACGACGGCGGCCAGGAGGAGCAGGCATGAGCGCCCCCGGATCCGGTCCGGCTCCCCCGGAGCGAAGTGACCGCGGGCCGCGGCCCGGTGGTGGCGGCCGCGGCGGTCGCTTCGAGCGCCGCGGCGAGCAGAGCGTCAAGGCGCGGCTCCGCGCGAAGGCCCGCAAGAAGGCGCGCAAGAAGAGCAAGAAGATGTTCGCGCGGCGGAAGGTGTGCCGCTTCTGCGCGGACCCGCACGCCCGCATCGAGTACAAGGACCCGAAGACCCTGCGGTTCTTCGTCTCCGAGACCGGCAAGCTGATCCCCCGCAGGATCTCGGGGAACTGTGCGCGCCACCAGCGCCAGCTCTCGCTGGCGGTCAAGCGGGCGCGCATCCTGGCGCTGCTGCCGAGCTCGAGCCAGCACATCTAGGGAGCGCTGCCATGGGCCTCGTCAAGCTGATCCTGAAGGAGGAGGTGCCCGGTCTCGGCGACGCGGGGGAGGTCGTCGAGGTCAAGCCCGGGTATGCGCGGAACTACCTCCTCCCCAAGGGAAAGGCGGTGCTCGCCACGGAGGCCCGGGTCCGCGAGGTCGAGCACCACAAGCGGGTCATCGCCGAGAAGCTCGCCAGGGAGCGCAAGGACCTCGAGGCGCTGCGCGATCGCCTCGGGGAGCTCGAGCTCGAGGTGGCAGCGCAGGCCGGCGAGGGCGGAAAGCTCTTCGGCTCGGTCACCTCGGCACAGATCGCCGAGCTCCTCTCCCAGCGGGGGTACGAGATCGAGCGCCGCCGAATCCTGCTCGAGGAGCCGATCAAGCAGATCGGAGACTACGAGGTTCCCATCCGGCTCCGTTCCGACATCATCGCCAAGGTCAAGCTGACAGTCGTCGCCGCCGAGGGGTAGAATCCCCGCCGGCTCGTTCGAGCAGGGGGGGAACTTGTCGGGGGGGACCCGAGGCGGGATCGGCGGCGACGGCCGGGGCGCGGCCCCTGCCGGCGGTCTCCGGGCGGCGACCGCCGCACCGGCCGGCTTCGGTGGCGCGCCTTCCCCGCGCAGGCGCGCGCGCGGCGAGGGCCCCCGCAGCGGAGGGCGGGTTCCGCCGCAGGATCTCGAGGCGGAGCGCGCCGTCCTCTCCGCGCTGCTCCTCGACAACCAGGCGCTTCCCGCCGTCTACGTCGAGGTGAAGCCGGAGGATTTCTACCACCCGGCACACCAGCTCCTCTACCGGGAGATGATCGAGCTCTCCGAGCGCGGCCAGCCGGTGGACCTCCACACGCTCACCGATGCGCTCGTGCAGGCCAACCGGCTCGACGAGGTGGGCGGCCCGACCTACCTCGCCGAGATCGCCGACTACGAAGCCACTGCCGCCAATGTGCTGCACCACGCGCGCATCGTGCGGGACAAGGCGGTCAAGCGGCACCTGATCCAGGTGTCCTTCGAAGTGGCGGAGCTCGCCTACGAGCAGGCGGCACCCGCGGAGGAGCTGCTCGATCTCGCGCAGGGCCGCGTCTTCGAGCTCGGCCAGGCCCGCGCGCGGGATCCCTTCCGAAGTCTCGGCGACGAGATGCAGTCGGTGTTCACCTACGTCGAGGACCTGATGCGTCGGGGCGGCGGGCTGACCGGGCTCCCCACCGGATTCCGGGACCTCGACGAGCTGACGGGGGGGCTGCAGCGGGGCGATCTCGTCATCCTCGCCGCGCGCCCGAGCATGG